>NZ_JBXWQZ010000053.1:0-34051 GCF_059612645.1 Ruegeria sp. YKSF131
CGAACAGGGAAACCTCGACCAACTCATGCAGAAAAACGGCCCCTTCAAAAACCTCTTCGACCAACAGTTCAACAAACACAAACAAAAAGTCGCACAGTAATAGGGGGAGCTGAAAATCAGATAACCGGTAAGAGTCACGCCTGTTCTGCTGTTGAGTTTGTCTGTGCACAATGCGCGTCTCAGCGCGTTGGTGTTGTGGCGCGGCAAGCGGATCCGGGGTCAGCGTTCGCCGCAATCTGGCGGCAAAGCCTTAGGGTTGCGGTGGCAAAACTGTCCCACCAATAGCCAGCGTCAACTGGCGCGCTGCTTCCATCACCGGGCGGCTCAGCCGTTCGATTTCGGCCGCTCCGACGCGACTGGTTGGCCCGGACACTGAAAGCCCCGCGACCGCCTCTCTGTTGATATCGAAAACGGGTGCTGCAATGCATCGCATACCCGTAGTCTTTTCTTCGTTATCCACGGAAAAACCCCGCAATCTGATTGCTGCAAGATCTTTCTTCAACGCCTCAGCGCCGGTAATCGACTGATCCGTAAAAGCCTGTAAATTCGCTGAGGCCAACCTTCGGTTCAATCTGTCTTCGTCCATGTGGGCCAATAACGCTTTTCCGATGCCCGACGCGTGCATGGGTGACAATGTACCGGGCGGAAAAAACGCCCGGATACTTTCATGTGTTTCAACCTGGCTCAGGAACAGCACCAGACCTTCTTTCTCAACTCCCAGATTGGCGGTTTCACCCGTGGTTTCCATCAATTTGCGCATGATCGGCCTTGCCCGTTCCACCAGACTGGTACGACGCAAAAACCGCGAGCCGATCACAAACGCCTGCGGGCCAATGTGCCAAACCTGTTCTTCATGGTCGAACTCGACCAGACCCCTGCCCTGTAACGTCACGAGGATGCGATAAACGGTGGCCGGTGCCTGACGCATTTCATCTGAAAGTTCAGTAAGAGCTTTGCCTTGCGCCTGGCTCAGATATTCGAAAACCTCCATCGCCCGATCCAGTGATTTGATCGTATTCTGCGCGGTTTTGTCGTCCCACCCCCGCGGTCTTCCCCGGGCTTTGCGACGGAGTTTCGGGTCATTGTCTTGCAATTCCATAAAAACCCTCTGAACATTTATGAAAGACTATTTCAGGATATGAAAAATATAACTCACTGACAACTATAAGTTAAATCTCTTATCACGAATTCTGAAATGCGTTTTCAAAAAAATTTCCAATCGGGTTGATGAAACTTATTGTGCTGGCAAGGACGGAAGGAGACCATCCATGAGCTTTCAAAACCCCGTTTTCATCCCGGGCCCGACGAACATCCCGGAAAGCCTGCGCAAAGCCTGCGATATGCCCACGATCGACCATCGTTCGCCATTGTTCGGGCAAATCCTGCATCCTGCGCGCGCGGGCGTGCGGGACATTCTGAAAAGCGACAGCGCCGAAGTCTTCATTTTCCCGTCGACCGGAACCGGGGGCTGGGAAACCGCCCTAACCAATACGCTGTCCGCCGGTGACAAGGTTCTGGCGGCCCGCAACGGCATGTTCAGCCATCGATGGATCGATATGTGCCAGCGCCATGGGCTGAATGTTGAGATCGTCGAAACCCCGTGGGGCGATGGGCTGCCGGCTGACCGGTACGAAGAAATCCTTGCCGCCGACAAAAGCCACGAGATCAAGGTTGTTCTAGCGACGCATAACGAGACGGCAACTGGTGTGAAGTCGGATATCGCTGCTGTGCGCAAGGCGCTGACTGCCGCGCAACACCCGGCCCTGCTGTTTGTTGATGGTGTCTCATCAATCGCGTCGATGGATTTCCGGTTTGATGAATGGGGCGTGGATGTTGCCGTTACGGGGTCGCAGAAGGGTTTCATGTTGCCCGCTGGCCTTGCCATCGTCGGTTTCAGCCGGAAAGCGATGGAAGCAACCAAAACCGGCACTCTGCCCCGCACATTCTTTGATGTCCGGGACATGACCAAGGGATACGCCAACAATGCTTACCCCTATACACCCGCTGTCGGGTTGATGAATGGCCTCAATCAAGCCTGCTCTATGCTGCTGAATGAAGGTCTGGAGAACGTTTTTGCCCGGCACCACCGGATTGCGGAAGGGGTCCGTGCCGCTGTGGGGGCGTGGGGGCTGGAGCTTTGTGCCAGCAGCCCGGCGGTCTATTCCGATACCGTAAGCGCAATCCGTACGCCGAACGGCTTCAACGCGACGGATATTGTCACGCACGCAGCTGAAAAATACGGCGTTGCCTTTGGCGTGGGCCTTGGTGAGGTCGCGGGCAAGGTGTTCCGGATCGGGCATCTGGGCAGCCTGACGGATGTCATGGCTCTGTCCGGGATCGCCACTGCCGAGATGTGCATGGTTGACCTGGGACTGAACATCGACCTGGGGTCCGGAGTTGCCGCCGCACAGGAATACTATCGCGGCCATCCCGGTTCCGTTCAGAAGAACGCGGCATGATGAAGGATTGCACAATGTATATCCCAACCTATGAAGACATGCTTGCGGCGCATGACCGGATCAAACCCTATATCCGCCGCACCCCGGTGCGAACTTCGGACTTTCTCAATGAACTGTCAGGCGCGCAGCTGTTCTTCAAATGCGAAAACTTTCAGGAACCGGGCGCTTTCAAAGTACGAGGTGCTGCGAATGCGGTTTTTGGGCTGGATGAGAAACAGGCTGAAAAAGGTGTCGCCACCCATTCTTCGGGCAATCACGCCTCGTGCCTGTCTTATGCGGCGATGAAACGGGGCATTCCCTGCAACGTGGTCATGCCTCGGACAGCGCCGCAGGCAAAGAAGGATACGGTCCGCCGTTATGGAGGGAAGATTACAGAATGCGAACCCTCCACCTCGTCGCGCGAAGCGACATTTGCCGAGGTTCAGGCGGCTACGGGCGGTGACTTTGTTCATCCCTACAACGATCCTCGGGTCATCGCCGGGCAAGGCACCTGTTCGCGAGAGTTTATCGAGCAGACCGACGGTCTGGACGCGGTCGTTGCGCCAATCGGCGGTGGTGGCATGGTGTCTGGAACCTGTTTGACCCTGTCCAATCTGGCCCCAGAAACAGCGGTCATCGCGGCAGAACCCGAACAGGCAGACGACGCCTATCGCAGCTTCAAGGCCGGTCATATCATCGCGGATGATGCTCCAAAGACTATTGCTGACGGGTTGCTGGTTCCGCTGAAGGATCTCACCTGGCATTTCGTATCGAACCACGTTTCAGAAATTTACACTGCCTCCGAGCAGGAGATCATCGATGCGATGAAACTGACATGGAAGCACCTGCGGATTGTGATGGAGCCATCTTCGGCCGTTCCGCTGGCCACGGTTCTCAAGAACCCGGACGCATTCAAGGGCAAGCGTGTCGGACTGATTGTTACAGGTGGCAATGTCGATCTGGACCGGCTGCCCTGGATGAACGCCTGAATATACCCCAACAAAAAACAATCCCGGTATAGGATTACGGAGATGAAAGATATGAGCACTCTCGACCAGTTCGAAGTAGGTTACGACATTCCGGCCAAACCTGGCATGGACGAAGCAGATATCCAGACACCCAGCCTGATTTTGGATCTCGACGCGCTTGAGCGCAATATCAGGAAGATGGGCGATTATGCCAAGGCGCACGGGATGCGTCACCGCGTGCATGGTAAAATGCACAAGTCGGTCGACGTGGCCAAGCTGCAAGAGAAAATCGGTGGTGCCGTCGGTGTCTGCTGCCAGAAAGTTTCCGAGGCCGAAGTATTCGTTCGCGGTGGGATCAAGGACGTTCTGGTTTCGAACCAGGTGCGTGACCCGGCCAAAATTGACCGCCTCGCACGCCTGCCAAAACTGGGCAGCCGCATTATTGTATGTGTCGACGATCTGGAAAACGTCGCTGACCTTTCGGCGGCGGCAGTCCGGCATGGAACACAGCTGGAAGTCTTCGTGGAAATCGATTGCGGCGCAGGTCGGTGCGGGGTCACAACGACACCCGAAGTGATTGAAATCGCCAAGGCGGTTGAGGCTGCTGACAACCTGAAATTCAGCGGAATTCAGGCCTATCAGGGCGCAATGCAACACCTCGACAGCTATGAGGCACGCAAGGAGAAACTGGATACCGCCATCGCGATGGTCAAAGACGCAGTAGACGGCCTTAAAGCCGAGGGTATCGAGTGCGAGTTGGTCTCGGGCGGCGGTACTGGGTCATACTACTTCGAATCCAACTCGGGCGTGTATAATGAGCTGCAATGCGGGTCTTATGCGTTCATGGATGCCGATTACGGTCGCATCCTGGACAAGAACGGCAACCGGATCGACCAGGCCGAATGGGAAAACGCATTCTTCATCCTGACCAGCGTCATGAGCCACGCCAAGGCTGACAAGGCAATCGTCGATGCGGGTCTCAAGGCTCAGTCGGTGGATAGCGGTCTGCCTGTTGTTTTCGGGCGTGACGATGTCGAATACATCAAATGCTCGGATGAACATGGCGTCGTGATGGATCCGAGCGGGGCGCTCAAGGTCAATGACAAGCTGAAGTTGGTGCCGGGGCACTGTGACCCAACCGCAAACGTGCATGATTGGTATGTGGGCGTCCGGAATGGCAAGGTCGAATGCGTGTGGCCAGTGTCAGCCCGCGGCCGCGCGTACTGAGCCTGATTGCTCAAAGAATAAGCTTTCGGCCAAACATGGCCGGACAGTCGCCCGTGCGCGCCCGCTTTTGTCGGTGAAACGCACGGGCGCACGAATTTCGAATGGAGAATGACATGCTGATCGTACCCGAGCGCGAAATCGCCAACCTCATGACCCGCGACGCGGCCTTTGAAGCCGTCGAACAGGTCTTTGCCTCTATGGCCGCAGGGGACGCCTATAACTTTCCTGTCGTGCGCGAAGCCATCGGGCATGAGGACGCTCTGTACGGCTTTAAAGGCGGGTTTGATCGCGCCGGGCTGACACTGGGCCTGAAGGCCGGGGGGTATTGGCCGAACAACCTGGAAAAGCGCGGGTTGATCAATCACCAATCCACTGTTTTTCTTTTTGACCCTGACACCGGGAAACCGTCGGCGATGGTTGGCGGCAACCTTTTGACGGCCTTACGCACTGCGGCGGCCTCTTCTGTATCTATCAAGCACCTTGCCCGTGCGGGCGCGCGGGTGATCGGTATGATCGGGGCCGGGCATCAGGCAACCTTTCAGCTACGCTCGGCCCTGGAGACCCACACCTTTGAAAAGGTCCTTGGCTGGAACTACCACCCCGAGATGCTGCCCAACATTGAAAAGGTCGCCAGTGAAGCCGGTGTTCCGTTTGAAGCGGTCGAACTTGATGGCATGACCGAAGCGGATGTCATAATCTCGATCACCTCGGCTTTTGCGCCATCGCTGATGGCAAACCATGTCAGCCCCGGAACGCATATCGCGTGCATGGGAACGGACACCAAGGGCAAGCAGGAAGTCGAGGCGGCGTTGCTGGCCAAAGCATCTGTATTCACAGATGAAATCGCACAGTCGATTTCGATTGGCGAGGCTCAACACGCCGTGGCACAGGGCCTGATCAGGGAAAGTGACCTGGTCCAGTTGGGTGCGGTCATCAACGGAACGAACCCGGGCCGGACATCAGACGATCAGATCACGTTGTTCGATGGCACTGGCGTAGGTCTTCAGGATCTGGCGGTTGCTGCGTCTGTTGTCGAGCTGGCCGTACAGAAAGGCATCGCGATTGAGGTCGATTTCTGATGGCATCCCCGTGTGGTCGCCTAAGCGTCGCGTCGAAATACGCGTTTCTTATGTGAGCGATGGGCCAAGCCTGCCAGGCCTGAAACCAAAAAGCGGCGCACTACGTGCGCCGCTTTTTCATCTACAATTCCGGGCTGAACCGGTCAGACGTGATCGTCCTGTTTGATAAAGCCCAACCCGTGGCCTGCCATTCCACCGGACACCTCTTCCGTCGCTTCATCCGAAAGCTCTTCGGGCAGAACCAGATTCAAGACAATGGCAATGATAGCAGCAGGCAATATCCCGGATGTCGCCAGAACTTTGAGAGTTCCGGGCAGATGCTGTAAAGCGCCGGGCTCTAATTGCAAGCCCAGACCCAGGCTGAGTGAAATCGCAAAGATCACCATGTTGCGGCGGTTCCACGTCACGTCCGACAGCATCGAGACACCAGCTGCAGCCACCATACCGAACATCACGATCACACCGCCGCCCAGAACCTCGATCGGAACGGACGAGATCACCGCGCCGATCTTGGGGATAAGCCCGCATATGATCAGGAACAGGGCACCTATGGTTACGACCGTGCGGCTCATGACGCCGGTCATCGCGATCAGGCCGACATTCTGACTGAACGACGTGTTCGGCAGGGCCCCAAAGATGCCTGATACAGCAGTTCCAAGACCATCGGCAAAAGTCGCGCCCTGAATTTCCTTGTCGGTTGCCTCGCGTCCCGCGCCGCCCTTGGTAATACCTGACACATCCCCGACCGTTTCAACAGCCGACACGAAAGACATCGCACAGAACCCGATGATCGCCGCGAATGAAAACTCGATACCGAAGTGAAACGGGTTCGGCATGGCAAACGGAGACGCGCGCCCGACATTGCCCAAATTCACCTGACCCAGTGCGAATGCCACCACGTATCCGACCAACAGGCCAATCAGAACTGCCGACACCGACAGCATACCACGAGCAAAAAACTTCAGGCCCAAAGTAACAACAATCACAGTTCCGGCCATGAGCCAGTTCAGACCAGAGCCGTACTCTTCGGTACCGATGGCGGGTACACCGCCTGCCGCGTACTGGATGCCGACTTTGACAAGCGCAAGCCCGATCATGGTGACAACAAGACCGGTAACCAAGGGCGGAAGCGCAAAGCGAATACGGCCAATGAACAACCCAAGGCTGGCATGAAACAGGCCGCCAACGACTATACCACCCATCAATACGGCAATCGCATCAACGCCCTTTCCAACCACCAACGGGATCATGATCGGAATAAAGGCAAATGACGTCCCCTGCACGATTGGCAGGCGGGCACCAACAGGCCCCAGCCCAATGGTCTGGAACAGTGTCGCAACACCCGCAAAGAACATCGACATCTGGATCATGTAAATCATCTGCGGGAAATCGGGGCTGTTCGAACCAAACCCGAAACCCGCCGCACCGCAAACGATGATCGCTGGCGTGACGTTGGAAACGAACATCGCCAGCACGTGCTGAATTCCCAAAGGAACCGCCTTCAGAATTGGCGGGGTGTAGTTCGGGTCACGGAGCTGCTCCGGCGTCCCTAAAGTTGCATCTGACATCGCGTTTTTCCTCCCAAAAAACTACGTGGGCCGGCCCCTCTTCCGGCAATGTCCCCTATTCAGTGATCGTGTAGGCGTTCTGGAACCAATACTCCTCAAGGTTTGGCCCGTTTCCTATTCGGTCGACCACGGCGAACAACCCAGGGGGATGAAGCGGTGTCAGAACCCCGTGCCAGGTGTTCCGGTGATAATTCACGCCCTGTCCGGGCGCGGTGATGAATGCAACAGGCTCACCCGGCACACCCGCGTTGTCGGGCGCCACAACAACGACAAAGGGTTTATCTGAAAGCGGCAGAAAGGCCTGGCTGCCGTCGGGGTGGCGCTCGACCATTTCAAGTTTGATAGGCAGGTTGAAGGCCCGGGATTGGAAAACGCTGATCCCTGCGCGCCCCTCATGGAAATCCAGCTGGGCGCGATCATGGTATCGTGCGCATTTTCCCTGATTGATGTATTTGTCCACCGCCCCAGACACCTCGATGACATCGCCGAACGGCGCAAAGGCCTCGGCGGTCAGTGGCCGGAGTTTCAGCGTGGATGTCATTGCGCGAATTTCTCGATCAACCGCAACTCGGCAATCCGTTCGACCTGACGGCAGGCCTCAGCGAATTCGGTGTCTCGGTCACTATCTATCCGACGGTGAAAAGCCTCCAGAATGCTTGCTTTGGTGTTGTCCTTGACCGCAATGATAAAAGGAAAGCCGAACTTGGTTGTGTAGGCGTCGTTCAGGGTCGTGAAGGTCACACGTTCTTCATCCGTCAGCATGTCCAGACCTGCCCCAGCCTGTTCTGCCGTGCTTTCCTTGGTCAGACGTCCCGCAGCAGCAAGTTTGCCTGCCAAATCAGGGTGGGCTGTCAGGACGCCAAGCCGCTGCTCGGTTGTGGCGGAACGGAATACGCGCGCCAGCGCGTTGTGAACACCTGCGGCATTGTCATGTGTGGGGCCCAGCTCCAGATCAAAGGCCGCTTGGGCAATCCACGGGCTGTGTTCGAACACACCGCCAAATTCAGCAACAAAATTTGGCCGGTCCATTTCCGACGGGGTCAGCCGTTGACTTGGCGGATGCGTTTGCGCCCAGTGATCAGCGATTTGTTCGCGGGTGGCAAACCAGACCCCGTCATGTTTCTTGAAGTGGTTGAGTGCGCGTTTCAGGGCCATGGCGCGACCAGGGCGGCCGATGAGACGGCAATGCAGTCCGATCGAAAGCATCTTCGGCTCGCCCGCTTGGCCTTCGGCGTAGAGCATGTCGAAGCTGTCCTTGAGATAGCTTTCAAACTGTTCGCCGTTGGTATAGCCCGCCTGAATTGCAAACCGCATATCGTTGCAATCCATTGTGTAAGGCACGATCAACTGATCCTTGCCACCAGCCTTGACCCAATAAGGCAAATCGTCGGCATAGCTGTCGGCAATATAGGCCAGCTCGCCTTCGGCGGCGGCCAGATCGACCGTGTTCATCGAACAGCGGCCCGTGTACCAGCCACGCGGTGGTTTGCCCACAACCTCGGCATGAAGCCGGATCGCCTCACGGATCTGGACGCGTTCTTCTTCCGCATCCATGTCCTTGTGCTCAACCCATTTCAGGCCATGGCTGGCAATCTCCCAGCCTGCGGCCTTCATCGCCGCAACCTGCGCCGGTGCACGGGCCAATGCTGTGGCAACGCCATAAACCGTAACAGGAAGGTCCTGTAAAAGCCGATGCACCCGCCAGAATCCAGCGCGGCTGCCGTATTCGTAGATGGATTCCATGTTCCAGTGCCTTTGCCCCGGCCAAGGGGCCGCACCAGTGATTTCGGAAAGAAACGCCTCGGATGCGGCATCCCCGTGCAAAACGTTGTTTTCGCCGCCTTCTTCATAGTTCAGCACAATCTGAACTGCGATTTTGGCCCCGTTTGGCCAGTTTGCGTTTGGCACTTGCCGGCCATAGCCGGTCATGTCTCGTGGATACCGCGTCACATCAATTTCCCTCTTGGTGAAAAGACGAATAACCCAAACAATCACCTATGTTTTTCAAAAAATACTGTAAGCAGTCTTTTGACAGACTGCCTTTGCCTGCCGCAAGGGTATTGCAATAGTAACAGCGATGCTTAGCGAGAGGTGCAAATGGCCGGTTACCTTACAACACATGTCCTGGATACGGCACGGGGCTGCCCTGCCAATGGGATGAAGATCGAGTTGTTCCGGATCAACGGAACAGACCGCGCGTTGCTGAAAACTCTGCTCACCAACGAAGACGGTCGCACCGATGAACAAATCCTTCCCGAAGCCGAGTTTTCGACAGGCGAATACGAATTGGTGTTTCATGCGGGCGAATACCTCGACGCCAGTGGCGTGCCGCCTGAAAGCCCGCGTTTTCTGGACTTGATTCCGATCCGGTTCGGAATGTCCGAACACGCCCATTATCATGTTCCGCTACTACTTTCGCCTTTCAGCTACGCGACCTATCGCGGAAGCTGAGCGTTGCGCCGCGTGATCCTGTAGACTGACATTGTATTGTTATTTTTGATACTGCTTGATCTTTCGTAGCAATACCCGATGAAAACTCTATCACCTAGAGTGCCGAAGAACTTGGATATGTAGGAGCAACGCCATGTATGACCTGGCTGTTTTGTGGGAGTGGATGGCCTTTTCCGTCCGCTGGCTGCATGTGATCACGGCGATGGCGTGGATCGGCGCGTCATTCTATTTTATCGCGCTCGACCTTATGCTTAAGCCGAACCCTGCCTTGCCAGAAGGGGCCTATGGCGAAGAGTGGGAGGTGCACGGGGGCGGGTTCTATCACACCGTCAAATATCTGGTCGCACCCGCGCGTATGCCCGAGCACCTGACCTGGCACAAATGGCAGAGCTATACGACATGGCTTTCGGGTGCGGCCTTGCTCATGATCATATATTGGGTCGGGGGCGAGTTGTTCCTGCTTGATCCGACCAAAGCGGATCTGGCTTTGTGGCAGGGGATATTGATCTCTGGCGGGTCACTGACCATCGGCTGGCTGCTTTACGACCAGATGTGCAAGTCGCGCCTGAGTGAGCAACCCACCGCGCTGATGCTGTTGCTGTTCGTGATTCTGGTGGCTATGTCCTGGGGTTACAATCAGATTTTTACCGGTCGTGCCGCGCTTTTGCACCTGGGTGCGTTCACTGCAACCATCATGACGGCCAATGTGTTCTTCCAGATCATGCCCAACCAGCGGATCGTGGTGGAAGACCTCAAGGCGGGTCGGACGCCGGATGCCAAATATGGAAAGATCGCCAAGGTGCGGTCGACGCACAACAACTACCTGACGTTGCCCGTCGTGTTCCTGATGCTGTCGAACCATTATCCTCTGGCCTTTGGCACCCAGTATTCATGGATCATCGCCAGCCTGATCTTCCTGACCGGCGTGACCATCCGCCACTACTTCAACACGATGCACGCAACCGGGAAAGGGCCGCACTGGACCTGGGGTGTTACTGTCATCCTCATGATCGTGATCGCATGGCTGTCTTCTGTCAGAACCGGCGAAACATGGGAAGACGCCGAAGCAAGGGCGCTGACATCTTACGAAGAAAAATTTGCGTCGGCTGCGGGGTTTGAAGAAGCCTATGACACTGTGCTGGGCAATTGTTCGATGTGCCATGCCCGCGAGCCGGTTTATGGCACCATGAAATGGGCCCCCAAGAAGGTTTATCTTGAAACACCCGGCGATGTTGCCCGGCACGCCGACCAGATTTACCTGCAGGCCGGAATCAGCCATGCCATGCCGCCGCCCTCAGCGGTTCAAATGGACGTGGAAGCGCGACAAACCATCATCGCATGGGTGCGCGAGGTCAGAGGGCAGTAGGATTTTCGCAGGGCTACATCCTACCCTTCACTTCCTACCCCCTGCCGCGGGACAAGTACCCTGTTTCTGCCGCTCAAACAAAGCAGGGCGCACAAGACCTGATGCCGCCCCCGGCCTAGCGCGATGGCGGGGTCAGCCATTGGGCCGACATGCCAAAGTTCGAGTTCTTCAACTCTTGCTTGGCAATCGCCTGCAAATGCACCTCATCCGGCCCATCTGCATATCGCAGCGCGCGTGCCCAGGTATAGCTGTCGGCCAGCGGTGTATCCGGGGTCATGCCCATCGCCCCAAAGACCTGCATCGCGCGATCCGTGACAGCAGCATGTACATTGGGCGCCACGACCTTGATCAATGAAATTTCACGAAACGCTTCTTTTGCGCCGACCTGATCAATCTTCCATGCCGCTTTAAGGGTCAGCAGCCGCGCCTGTTCGATCTCTAACCGGGACTTGGCGATCCATTCGCGGATCACGCCCTGTTCTGCAAGCTGCTTGCCAAACGCCTTCCGTTCCTGCGCGCGTTCGACCATCAGGTTAAGTGCCATTTCCGCCGCACCGATCGATCGCATGCAATGGTGGATGCGACCGGGACCAAGCCGGGCCTGCGCCAGAGCGAACCCGCTGCCTTCCTCGCCCAAAAGATTGCTGACCGGGACACGCACATCCCTGAAGACCAGCTCGGCATGGCCCTCGGGGTCGTGCATGTTCAGAATGGTGGGGTTGCGAACAATCTCAAAACCGGGCGTGTCCTTTGGGACAATGACCATGCTCTGCTGTTTGTGTCGATCCGCATTGGGATCCGTTTTACCCATGACGATAAACAATCTGGTGTTCGGGTGACAGGCGTTCGTGATGAACCACTTGCGGCCATTGATGACGTATTCATCCCCCTCACGCCGGATCGAAGTGGTAATATTGGTCGCGTCCGAACTGGCCACATCCGGTTCAGTCATCGCAAAAGAGGATCGGATTTCACCGTTCAACAGCGGCACCAGCCACGTCTCGCGCTGTTCCGGAGTGGCGAACATGTGCAACAGTTCCATGTTGCCGGTATCGGGCGCGCTGCAATTGAACACTTCCGAAGACCAGGCCACCTGCCCCATAAGTTCGGCCAGTGGCGCGTATTCCAGATTGCTCAGCCGGGTGCCGGGTTCATCGTCGCGCAGGCTGGGCAGGAACAAGTTCCACAACCCTTCGGCCTGGGCTAACGCCTTGAGATCTTCCATAAACGAAACCGGGAAACTGCCTGCCGCCATTTCTTCTTTGTGATCGCGTATGCGCGGATAGATATGCGCCTCCATAAACGCTTTCAGGCGGTCATACATTTCCGTGGCGCGCGGCGATGGGGCAAAATCCATGGCGGTTCCTTCCGATGTGTTGTGGCGGTGATATCCTCAAACCCTGTTCGCGCCAGCACGGCCGCCAAGGCACTGTCTTCTGGTGAGTTTTATCTGGCGCTTGATTACGCTCAGTTTGCGCAATCACTCCGATATGAAAAGAGGAAAATACCAATACCGCAATCTGCCGGCGTGAAACGTCAGGTCATTGCTCTCAGAACCTGGTGGACCAACAATACCTAAGGCGATGACCAGATCCCACTCGGAGATTTGCACCGCCGGGCAAGTTTCACATCGCCCGCGCCCGGAAGTGCCTCTCAACGCGCCTTTGGCGTTTACACAGAACTAGGCCGGTGGTTTCAGGCCCAGCTGTTTCACGGCGGCGCCTGCTGTCTGAACCCATCGCTCTTTTAGGGCGTTGTTGCCATTGTGGCGCAAGCCCAGCGATTTCAGAAGCTCAAACCGTTTCAGATCATCGCCACCAAAGGACACAGCAACACGGGGCCACCAATAGTTAACCGCATCCTGCATCTGCTCTGTCTCTCCGTTCCCGGCAAGCTTCACAGCACCTTCCAGCGCCAACGCGCCATGATGGGCTTCGACCGGGGCGATGCTGCGGAACGCTTCGGCCAACGGTTGATAGGAAACCATTGAAAATTCGGCCAGTTGTTCCATGACCGCACGGCTCATCAGCAGGTTCATGATGACGGCGTCAGTCCAGCCCGAGATCGGATAATTGAATACCGCAAGGCGCATGTCATGCGCGCTGCGGGTCGCACCGATATCTGCGTCACGATCCAGGCGGGCCGTCCACGGATGATGTGTGGCATATCTCTCGGTATCGGCCCCAAACTCACCCATTATCCTGAGAACCTGATCGGCGTGATCCGTTTTCTCAAGAACAATCCTCGCGGCTGCGATACGTTCCTTGATTCCCGGACCCTGATTGATGATGTCTGCGAATCCGGCGGCACCGGCAAGTTCGCTGTCCACGAACGTGGCCATCAGCTTCATGAGTTCGGCGCGGTAGCGTGGAGGAACATTGGTCGGGTTGGTCAACACACCGCCTGCGGCCAGATAGCTGTCGAGTGTCATGGTGTCAGTCATCTGTCTTCTCCCTTTACTGGTCGTAGTCCACGACCACGCGGTCGGTGACCGGATAGGCCTGACAGCTCAGTACATAGCCTTTTTCAACCTCGTAATCCTCAAGCGCGTGATTGGCGAGCATCTCGACCTCGCCTTCCAGAACGCGGCAGCGGCAGGTTGAACAGACACCGGCCTTGCAGGCGTAAGGGGCGTCCATGGCGTTTTCCAAGGCAGCGTCCAGAATGGATTTGTCCTTGGGCAGAGTTATCGTCTGAGTGGACCCATCAAGAGTGATCGATGCGCTGGTTTGGTTCGCCTGCGTACCCGCATCTGCCGCACCTTCCTTGCGTTTGGCCCGGCCCGGCTGAGCGCTGGCAAAGAGTTCAAATTTGATCTGCCTGTCGTCAAGACCATGCGCGCGCAGCGCTGCAGCAATCCCCAGCATCATTGGCTCGGGACCGCAGATAAAGGCTGTGTCCACGTTCTGAATATCGACCCAGTGTTTGAACAAGTCGGCGCATTTTTCCTGCGTCACCAGACCGGTGAACAGGTCGATCTCCTGTGCATCCGCCTCAAGAATATGGATTACGTTCAGGCGGCCCATATAGAGGTTTTTCAGATCTTCCAGCTCTTCGCGGAACATGATCGTGTTGATGCCCTTGTTGGCGTAGATCAGCGTAAAGCGGGACTTGGGTTCGCGGGTCAGGGTTGTCTTCAGGATCGACAGAACCGGCGTGATGCCAGAGCCGCCAGCGAAACCGAGATACTGCTTTTCCGCATCAGCATCGATCGGAGTGTGAAAGCTGCCCATCGGTGGCATCGCCTGCACAACGTCCCCGACGTTAAGCTCGGAATTGGCCCAACTGGAGAATGCGCCGCCCTCGACACGTTTGATCCCGACTTGCAGTACCCCGTCATCCTTGCCCGCACAAATGGAGTAGGATCGACGCAGTTCTTCTCCGTCAAAGTCGCGGCGAAACGTCAGGTATTGGCCTGCGGTGAAATCGAACTGATCCGCCGCGCCGTTGACAGGCTCAAGCGTGACGACTACCGCATCGCGGATGGTTTTGTGGATGTCGGTGACTTTCAGGTCATGAAAACGTGCCATCCGGTGCTCCTCCTCAGATGCACTTGAAATAGTCAAAGGGTTCCAGGCAGTCGGTACAGCGCCAATGGGCCTTGCACGGGGTCGAGCCGAACTGGCTGACCTTTTCAACCGCTTTACTGCCGCAATGCGGGCAGCGCTCTGGCCCGCCCGCCGGTTGTGGCGGGGCGATGCCAAACTCTTCCAGCTTGGCGCGGCCTTTTTCGCTCAGCCAATCGGTTGTCCAGGCTGGTGAGATGCAGGTTTCGATCCGCACGTCTTTGATACCGTGATCGTGCAACGCGGTTTCGATATCCATGCTGATGACGGATGTTGCCGGACAGCCCGAATAGGTTGGCGTCACCGTCACGAGCAGCGTTTCGGCATCCCAACGCACATCGCGTACGATCCCGAGATCGACAACCGAGATTACCGGAATCTCGGGATCCGGTACGGCATCCAGCCAGTCCCAGATCTGGTCGGTCGAGTGGCGTTGCATCACATGTTACCAGCTTGCACCGGGATATGCGCGCTGCAACCACTGCATCTGCGTCAAAAGGTGCCCCAGATGTTCCGTATGCATGCGTCCGTCACGCCCGCCTTTATGGGCAAATCGGCTTTCCGGAAGGGTCAATGTCGCCTTGGCCAGAACCCGTTTGACCAGCGCATCATATTCTTCGCGCAGATCGGCCGGGTTCGGCGCGATCCCGGTCGCAACCATCTGCGCGTCGATGTCATCGCTGACAAACATCTCGCCTACATATGGCCAGAGGTAATCCAGCGCTGCCTGCATCCGGGTGTGGCTTTCTTCTGTTCCATCACCCAGACCTACGACCGTTTCTGCCGAACGCTCCAGATGATAGGCGACTTCCTTGCTGGCTTTGGCAGCAATCGCGGCGACACGATCGTCAGAGGATGTCAGAAGACGGCCGAGCATGACCGAATGCCAGGCATCGAACAGGAACTGGCGCATCAGGGTGCGGCCGAAATCACCGTTCGGAACCTCGACCAGCAACACATTGCGGAAATCCCACGCGTCGCGCAGAAATGCCAGATCATCGGCGGTTTTGCCACCCCCTATCTCTCCGGCAAGGCCAAGCCACATCTGGGTCTGTCCAATCAGGTCCAGCGCCGTGTTGGCCAGTGCAATATCCTCCTCCAACACTGGCGCGTGGCCGCACCATTCGCTGACGCGATGGCCCAGGATCAGGGTATTGTCCCCCATCCGCAGCAGGAATTGCTGAAACGCTTCGTCGCGGGTCATCACATCGCCCCCACTTCTTCGGGGATGTCGAAAAAGGTCGGGTGGCGGTACACTTTGCTCTCGCTCGGCTCATACAACGGGCCTTTGTCGCTGGGCGACGAGGCCGAGATGTTGTTGGCTTCTACCACCCAAATCGACACGCCTTCGTTGCGGCGGGTATAGACGTCGCGTGCATTCTTGATCGCCATTTCCGCGTCCGGGGCATGCAGCGAGCCGACATGTCGGTGGCTCATCCCATGTTGACCGCGGATGAAGATTTCCCACAGGGGCCATTCGGTATTCATCGGGTTTCCTCCTCAGGGTAAGCTTATTCGGCGGCCAGATTGCCAGCCTGTTTCTTGCGCGCGTGGGCCAACAGCCCGTCACGCACCCATTTGCCGTCATCCCAGGCCTTGTTGCGCGCCGCCAGACGGTCGACGTTGCAGGGGCCGTTGCCCTTGATCACATCGAAGAATTCCGACCAATCCGGCTCTGAGAAATCGTAATGCCCGCGCTCCTCGTTCCACTTCAGGTTCGGGTCGGGGATTGTCAGACCCAGATATTCGGCCTGTGGGACGGTCTGGTCGACGAATTTCTGGCGCAGCTCATCATTGGTGTTGATCTTGATCTTCCAGGCCATCGACTGCGCTGAGTGGACGGAATCCTTGTCGGACGGTCCAAACATCATCAGCGACGGGTACCAGAAGCGGTTCATCGCGTCCTGCGCCATCTTGCGCTGCTCGGGCGTGCCTTCGGCCATCTTGCGGATCGCGTCATAGCCTTGGCGCTGATGGAAGCTTTCTTCCTTGCAGATGCGGATCATGGCGCGTGAGTACGGCCCGTAAGACGTTCTTTGCAGCGGCACCTGATTCATGATGGCAGCCCCATCGACCAGCCATCCGACGGCGCCGATATCCGCCCAGTTCAGCGTCGGGTAATTGAAGATCGACGAGTATTTCATGCGACCGTCCAGCAGCATCTCGGTGATCTCATCACGGCTGACACCCAGTGTTTCGGCCGCACAATACAGGTAGAGCCCATGGCCGGCTTCATCCTGCACCTTGGCTAGAAGGATTGCCTTGCGTTGCAGCGTCGGTGCACGCGTGATCCAGTTCCCTTCGGGCAATTGTCCGACGATCTCGGAATGCGCGTGCTGTCCGATCTGGCGGATCAGCGTTTTGCGATACCCCTGAGGCATCCAGTCCTTGGGTTCGATCTTGATATCCGCGTCGATCCGCGCCTGAAATTCAGCAAGCTTTTCAGGATCATCGTTAGACGCCTCGGATTCTACCATCTGGGCATACATGTCCCGTCTCCTCCGTTACACGCGTTCAAGAATAAGTGCAGCGCCTTGCCCGACACCGACGCACATTGTGCAAAGCGCATAGCGCCCTTTGGTGCGTTTCAGTTGGTACGCTGCGGTCAACACAAGTCGGGCGCCGCTCATCCCCAATGGATGGCCAAGGGCGATTGCGCCGCCATTCGGGTTCACATGGGCGGCGTCATCGGGCAGGCCCAACTCTCGCAGCGTTGCCAAACCTTGCGACGCGAAAGCTTCGTTCAACTCGATCACATCCATCTGGTCGATGCTCAGCCCGGCGCGCGCCAAAACCTTTCGGCTGGCAGGAACCGGACCAATACCCATGACCCGAGGCTCGACACCCGCGACGGACATGCCAACTACACGGGCAATCGGGGTCAGGCCGTTCTTTGTCGCTGTCGCTTCATTCGCCATCAGGATCGCGGCTGCACCATCATTCACGCCCGAGGCATTCCCTGCAGTCACAGTTTTGTCCGGCCCGTTCACACCCTTGAGGCCCGAGAGTTTTTCCGCTGTGGTTCCCGGGCGCGGATGTTCATCCGTATCGACAACAATCGGATCGCCCTTGCGCTGTGGAATTGAAACCGGCGTGATTTCTTCTTGGAACACGCCTGCCGCGTGCGCCGCAGCCCATCGTGCCTGGCTGCGCTCGGCAAAGGCGTCCTGGTCTTCACGGCTGATCCCATAATCTTCGGCCACATTGTCAGCCGTTTGCGGCATGGAATCGACACCATACTGCTGCTGTAGCCTTGGGTTCACAAAGCGCCAGCCAATCGTCGTGTCGTAAACCGCATTGCTGCGCGTAAACGCCGACGTCGCTTTGGGCATTACAAACGGTGCGCGCGACATGCTTTCCACGCCACCCGCAACTGAAAGATCATAATCGCCTGCCTTGATGCCACGCGCCGCCATTCCGACGGCATCCATGCCACTGGCACACAAGCGGTTTATCGTTGTTCCAGGTACGTCCGTCGGCAATCCGGCCAGCAGGGACGCCATCCGGGCAACGTTGCGATTGCTCTCTCCTGCCTGATTGGCATCGCCATAAATGACGTCATCCACACTGGTCCAGTCGACTTGCGGGTTGCGCGCCATCAGGGCCGCCAGCGGGATAGCCGCCAGATCATCCGTGCGAACCGATGAAAGCGCACCACCATACCGCCCAATCGGGGTGCGGGTTGCGTCGCAGATGAAAGCGTCCATCAATTGCGTCTCCTGTTGGAACACGAGCATTAACCGTCTGGTCGGTTAATAAATGCTCAATCGATTCGGCGCAAGCTTTATGTTACCATGTAATCGTCTCTATCAGTTTTCTGTAACATTAAATGACGCTTCTTTCACATCCGCCTTCCAGCCCGCAAAAGCGCCATCCCGGGCTCGGCAAAAAACGAGTTAACCACCCACCGCAGATTCCAGCGTGGCAAGATTCGGTTTGGGCAATTGTCCCAGCAGTCGGGACACAGCCACTCGACATTCCGCGCCTTTCCAACCAACAGGCAAAAAGGCCGGAGGCAGGGATGGATAGCGTAGAACCAAACGACGCCACCCATGCACAATCAATACGCGCAGCACCGCTATTTTCAACGGATCATCGACGCCATCGACAGGCAACAGTTGCTCGGTGCTCTGAAGGGAGTGCAAGAACTGATCATAGGCAGACTTGAGCTGTTCAGGGCCACAAAGGTCGCGCAGCCAGCCTGGAACCGAAATGGCGCTGCTTTCAACACCCAGCAGTTCTTCAAGGTTCTCGGGGGTGGGGCCTGCAGACATGGCTGTTGTGGGGTTAACCGAAATATAATCTCCGGTCAGCATCAGATCCGCTAACTCTTTTCGCGAACTGTCTGAACTGTTGGCGATAAGCACATGCCAAGTTTCTGGTGTATTCGTCTCGCGGGAATAGATGCGCGGGGCGGCGGCGGCGCTTTGACTACGGCCAAATTCGGTCAGTCTGTGAACGCTGTTTCGCCCGACCCGCGTACTTTCGATCCAGCCTTCCTTGCGCAGCCTGTGCAGCGCAACACGCGTGGCTTCGGCCTTGATCCCTGCAAGGTTGGTCAGCGCTGTGATCAGCGCGCCACTAACCTGGTCAGACCCGCTCTGGGCCAGATCACCGAAAATCGTGACCAAAACAGACCACACACGTTGCGTGCCAGTTGTGGTCAACTGGCTGACGCAGGTTTCGAACCATTCTGGGGCCGTATCTTTCATAAGCACAGTATAATCGGGCCGGAGGGAATTGCCATCCGGCCCCTGCGCACCTGCACTTGTGCCTAGTAGGCAACCATGGTCAGTAACTCGTATTCTGCGACCAGCTCATCGTCTTGCTGCGTCAGGGTAACGTGCCAGCGAACCTCGCCGTAGTCGTCATTGCGCTTGGTCTTGTGCTTGACCGTCAAACGAACCTTGATGGTGTCACCAGCCTCGACCGGTTTCATGAAACGCAGCCCGTCAAGACCGGTATTTGCCAAAACCGGCCCCTCGTTCGGTTCGACGAACAATCCGGCTGCGAAAGACAACAGCAAGTACCCATGTGCAACCCTGCCCGGGAAGAACGGGTTACGTTCCGCCGCTGCCTGATCCATGTGCGCATAGAAGGTATCACCGGTGAAGTCGGCGAAGTGTTCAATGTCCTCCATGGTGATAGTTCTTGGCGCCGTGTGAAGGGTCTCGCCAATCGACAAATCGTGAAACCGGCGGGTAAAGGGATGAGCAGGGCCTTCGACTTCGGTCGCGCCAGGCACCCATTTTCGTCCAATCGCTGTCAGCAGATCGGGCGATCCCTGAATAGCGGTGCGCTGCATATAGTGTTTCACACCCCGTACCCCGCCCATTTCTTCGCCGCCACCGGCGCGTCCCGGACCTCCATGAACCATGTGCGGCAGAGGGGAACCATGACCGGTGGATTCCTTCATCGAGTCACGGTTGTTGAAATACAGACGCCCGTGATATGCCCCTGACCCCATGGCAACCTGTCGCGCCACTTCTGGATCATGGGTGATTACTGACGCCACAAGAGAGCCCTGCCCCCGGTTCGCCAGCTCAATGGCATGGTCAAGATCGCGATACCCCATCACAGTGCTGACCGGACCAAAGGCTTCGGTATCGTGCACACGTTGCGCCGCGTCAGGATTGGCGCAATGGAAGAGCATGGGTGGTAGGAACGCACCCTTTTCGGCATCAGCGCCCTCAACCACAAAATCATCGGGGTTGCCGAAGACACGCTCGGCCTCTTGCCCAAGGATAGCGGTCTTCTCCAGAACATCACGCTTCTGACCGTTCGAAACCAACGCACCCATACGGGTGGTTTCCAGCTTTGGGTCACCGATGACCGTTTTCGCCAGTCGCGCCGACAGCGCGTCAATTACCGCCTGTACCTTCGGTTCGGGCGCGATGATCCGGCGGATTGCGGTGCATTTCTGCCCTGCCTTCGCGGTCATCTCGCGCTGGACTTCCTTCACGAAGAGGTCAAATTCCGGCGTGCCCGGCGCGGCATCGGGGCCAAGGATCGAACAGTTCAGGCTGTCCTGTTCCGCAACAAACCGTACCGAGTTCTCAAGGATCACCGGGTTGGAGCGCAGTTTCAGGGCAGTATCGGCGGATCCGGTAAAGCTGACCACGTCCTGCATAGTCAGACGGTCCAGCATGTCACCCAAACCACCCGAGACCAACTGCAATGCACCCGCTGGCAAGATGCCGGACTCAAGCATCAACCGAACACACAGCTCGGTCACATAACACGAGCTCGTGGCGGGTTTTACAATCGCCGGAACGCCCGCCAGAAGGGTTGGGGCAAGCTTTTCCAGCATCCCCCAAACCGGAAAATTGAACGCGTTGATGTGAATTGCCACGCCTTGTAGCGGGGTGCAGATGTGCTGCCCCAGGAAAGTACCGTTGCGCGAAAGCTGCTCAACATCGCCATCCAGATAGACATGACCGTCCGGCATTTCACGACGGCCTTTTGCGGCAAAGACAAACATCGTTCCGATGCCGCCGTCGATATCAATCATATGATCCGATTGCGTCGCACCGGTGTTGAAAGACAAATCATACATGACCCGCTTGCGTCGGCCCAAATGGACGGACAGCGCTTTGAGCATTTTGGCGCGTTCATGGAACGTCATTTTGCGCAGTGCCGGCCCTCCGACATTGCGCGCATAGTCCAACATCCCCTGGACATCCAACGCGCTGTTACCCGCTGTGGCGATAACCTCGCCGGTCACAGCGCTTGTTATTGCGCGGGCACCCTCGCCGGGCGAAACCCACTCACCGGCTGCAAAGCTGGAAATCTGTTGGATAGTCATGAGCGTCTCCTCGTCTTAGTCGCGATCCCCGCGCTGCCATAGGCCGGTCTCGCGAAATCATATTTTAAACCGTACGGTCGGTCAATAAATTACCAAGCAATTTTCCCAAGCCGGGTTTCTCAGACCCGCGCGGGTAATCGTTCAAATCCCCGAAACCGGATACGCCCGCCCCGCTGGGCACCGTCGGTGATGCGATAGTCTGGAAAACGGGTCAGAAACCGGCCGACGGCCACCCGGCCCTCCAGACGCGCGAGGGTCAGGCCGACGCAGGTATGGGGCCCTCCGGCAAAGGCGTGATGCTTGTTGGGGCGTCTGTCCAAGATCATCTCGTCGGGCCGGTCAAACTGCCGTGGATCGCGGTTGGCCGCACCGATACACAGATGAACATCGGTACCAGCCGGAATGGTTTGACCGTGGAACGTTACATCAACAGTGGTCAGGCGATTGCCGAACTGGTTCGGGCTTTCCAGCCGCAGAAACTCGTCCACAGCCGGAACGATCAGGTTCGGGTCAGCCAGCAACTCCGCCCGCTTGTCGAGGTGCCGGTCCAACAGCTCCAATGCGTTGCCGATCAGGTTCGTTGTCGTCTCATGCCCTGCATTCAGGATGAATATGCAGTTCTGATACAGCTCTACCTCGGTCAGGCCACCATCCGTGTCGTCCTGGATCAGCCGGGTCAGGACATCCGTTGCCGGATCTCCGGGGTTGGCGCGGCGATCCTCGATGATATTCCGCAGGAAGTCCTTGAAGTCCGAGACCGAGCGGTTACCCCACTCTTCCTGCTCTGGCGTCAATTGCGGCTCCAAAGCACCAAGAATGGCCAGAGACCAATCGCGCAATGGCCCGCGTTCGGATCGTGGTATACCCAGCAGATTGCCGATGATCTCAATCGGGATTGCTCCGGCAAAATCCTCGATCAGTTCGACATTGCCTTTGACCTGCATCTCGTCGAGCAGCCCATCGACAAGCTGGATCAGACCCGGTTCCATTTGCGCCAACGCGCGCGGGTTCATCGCCCCGACCATCACCTTGCGAACACGGGTGTGCAGCGGCGGGTCATTAAACACCAAACTGGTGGTGTGGTGTTCATACAAAGGGCTGTCGACCCCGTATTTTGGACCAAATACCGCTTTCTTGTCCGATATGAACCGCGTGATGTCCCGGTAAATAAGGTCCAGATCCTCGTACCGAGACAGAATAACCGATCCGTCAGGCTGCCAGCAGACGGGCGTATCCTCGCGCAGCGCGGCGTAGGCAGGATAGGGATCTGTGTGATACCCGTCAGGAAGCGCGGTCAGAGAGAACATCAGTGCCCCATCGCCCCCATTTGTTCAGGCAGAACCAACACCAACCACGGCACCAGAACGATCAGGGCCAGCCGGAAGATATCCGCCACCCAGAACGGAGTGACACCCTTGAAGATTGTTCCGGTTGATACATCCCCGACCACACCTTTCAGAATAAAGACATTCAAGCCGACGGGAGGAGTGATCAGGCTGATTTCAGTCACCACAACCACAACAATACCAAACCAGATCGGGTCATACCCCAACGATGTGACCAACGGGAAGAAGATCGGCACCGTCAGCAGCAGCATCGACAGGGATTCAAAGACGCAACCCAAAATGATGTAGATTCCAAGGATCATCAGGATCACCACAAAAGGTTCAACGTCATAGGCCGTAACCAACGCGATGAGCGCTTCAGGCAGACCGGCAAGGTTGATGAAATTCGAAAAGATCTGTGCCCCGATCAGAACGGAAAACAATGCCGCGGCGGTATAGGTGGTTTCCTTCAGCACCTCAAAAGTCGACCCCAAAGTAAGCCCGCCTCGTGACAGCGCGATCAGGAAAGCGCCCATTGCGCCCATGCCTGCCGCCTCGGTCGGGCTGAAGGTCAGGTTCAGTGGATGAAAATCGAATGCACCGTACAATCCGCCAATCACCAGAAAGAACAGCAGCAATACGGCCCAGACTGAGCGCACCGCCGACAGACGCTCGGCCCAGCCGTGACGTTCACCCGCCGGTCCCGACTCGGGCTTGCGTGCGACGGTCCAGCGGACGGCGAGCAGGTAGAACAGGATGCCAAGCAGACCGGGAATGATACCCGCAACGAAAAGTTTTCCAATCGAGGTTTCGGTCAGCAGCCCGTAGATGACCAGGATCACCGAAGGCGGAATAAGGATACCAAGCGTACCGCCCGCTGCAATCGATGCCGTCGACAGCTCGTCGGAATAGCCATAGCGGCGCATTTCCGGCATTGCGACCTTGGACATGGTGGCCGCCGTTGCCAGAGACGAGCCGCAAATGGCCGAAAAACCTCCGCATGCCGCAACCGTCGCCATGGCGATACCGCCCCGGAAATGACCCAGAAAAGCATTTGAAACTGCGTAAAGCTCGCGCGCAAGACCACCTTTATTCACGAACAAGCCCATAAGGATAAACAGCGGGACGACCGACAGGCCGTAATCCTGCGCCGTGTCGGTGATCTGACGACCCACCATCGACATCGCGGCTTTCAGCCCACGCTCGGACAGGATGCTGCCACCGCGTTCATAGGCAAACCCAAGCGTTCCGACCAATCCCATTGCAAACACGATAGGTAAGCGCACCAGCACAAGAACAAGAACAAGAACAAAACCGATCAGGGCAGCGGTCATTGGTGGTGCTCCGACAAGGTATGGGGGGCAAGAAAGTGCAAAAAGCCGGTGATGACCATTGCAACAGCGGTGATCGCTATGAACCCCGAGATGAACCAGCCTACATAGAAGACAGGGATCGAAAGGTATTCCGTGACGTCCCCGTAATCCCGCGCGCGCTCGGCAAGTAGCCAGACACGTTGGATCGGCCAGATCAACATGACGCCGGACACCAGATACACGATCCCATCGCGCACCCGGCTTAACCGCAGGCGAGAAAACAGCCCATCCGTCAAGTCCACAGCGATTTGGCCCTTCCCTGCTGAGATCATCGGCAAGACCGAGAACACGAGGATGGCCATCAGGATCCGGGTCAGCTCTGTCGCCGCCTCGATCGGGGCGTTGAAGACAGAGCGCAGGATGACATCAAAGAATGTCATCACCATCAGGATGAATAGCGCGGCACAGGCCAGCAGCGTTGGCACGATACTGACGCGACGCGCAAAGGTCACGAGAGATTGCATAACGGGTCCCCAGCGGGTGAAATCGGCTGGCGGATCGCGTCCGCCAGCCCGACTGCGTTATTGCGCAGCCATTTCATTTACGATCATGTCGTAGGCTGCCTGGGCGTCGATGCCTGTGCCACTGACTTCGTCGATAACCTTGGCGCGTACATCCGCGGCAATCGCATTGAACTTTTCCAGATCTTCAGCGGATGCGGCATGGATTGCGTTACCTTCGGTGCCTTCGGTCTCTTCCCGGCCGATCGCATCGATCTCATCCCAGATCTTGCCAATTTCGCGGCTCAGCGGTTCCCCGAAAACGTTTTCTTCCAGCGCTGCCTGCAGATCGGCGGGCAGATCAGCAAAGGTGTCTTCGTTCATAATAAAGGCAAACGAACCGCGATACAGGCCGCCAGGGACCTCATAGACGTTCTGGGCCACTTCCGTCAGCTTGAAACCTTTGCGGGATTCAAAGGGCATGACGACGCCATCTGCGGCTTTGGAAGCCAAGGTTTCATACACTTTCGGTGCAGGAACCTGGATACCGGTTGCACCCAGCGCCGTGCCCACGTCACCACCAACACCGCCGGGGATGCGAACCTTGAGGCCCGAGACTTCGTCCAGTGTTGTTACCGGGTTGCTGGAATGCAGCTGAGCCGGACCATGTGTGTGCAAAGCGATCACTTTCACACCACGGTGTTCATCCGCTGCCTTCAAATGCGCGTCATATGCCCGCCAATACGCAACCGACGCAGCCTCGGCCGAGCCTTCGTATCCGGGAAGTTCGATCATCTTGGTGGTGACAAACCGACCCGGCTGATAGCCGTGGAATATGATCGAGGCATCGGCAGCGCCATCCATGATCAAGTCCATCTGCGCGGGGGGCGGGGCAAGGCCCAGCTTCAGCTCGGCGGTGACCTGACCATCGGTGGCCTCTTCGATCATCTCGACGAATTTCGGCCACATCTTGGCATTGATGCCATGGGTCGGTGGGGCCCAGCTGGAGATGGTCAGCGTATAGTCTGCCGCAAGCGCCACTGTACCTGAAACGGCCAATGCAGCTGAGGCAAGAAGTGTGCTCAACCTTGTGAATTTCATAGTTCTGTCTCCTCCCTGTGAAACATGAGTCAAGAATGCGTTAATGGTCACTTTTGTAACCATCAACTTGTTAATTGTCTCCAAGACAGCCCGCGACGCGCCATGAACCGGGGCTTTCCTTGGCTACGGTTTCCATCATTGCCTGCGTCGTGCTGGCACCGATTTCCTTGCAGAAGTTCATCGGACCGCCGCGCCAGCGCGGAAAGCCGTAGCCGTGAATTTGAACCATATCGACGGCTTCCGCGGACTCGGCGATCCCCTGCTGAATGATCAACGCGCCCTCATTGTCCAACACCGCCAAAATGCGCGACACGATTTCGTCCTGTGCGTATGCCCGCCGCGTTATGCCCTGATCAGCCGAGTAGGACTCGATCAACGCGTCCACTTCGGGATCACGGATCGGTTCGCGAGTACCGTCTTCATAGCGATACCATCCTTTGCCCGTGCGCTGGCCAAGACGACCCATCTCGCAAAGCTGGTCAGCAATCGTCACATAACGTTCGTTCGGGTCGCGGGTTGCTGCATTACGTTTTCGGTTGGCCCAGGCGATTTGGAGGCCGGTCAGATCTTGCAACTCGTAAGGCCCCATGGGCATCCCGAAAGCTCGCATTGCCTGGTCCACCTGATAAGGCAACGCCCCATCCGCCAGCAAATAATCGGCCTCGCGCCGATACGCAGCCAACATCCGGTTGCCAATAAAACCATCACAGATGCCCGACAGCACAGAAACCTTGCGAAGCCTTTTTCCAAGCGCAAACCCGGTGGCGACAACTTCGGGCGAAGTTTGCGGCGTATGCACGACTTCCAACAGCTTCATAACATGGGCAGGGCTGAAGAAATGCAGGCCAATACACCGCGATTGATTTTCGATACCCGCGAAGATATCGACTGGGCTCAGGTAAGACGTGTTCGTGGCCAGAATCGCGTCACGCTGCATATGGCGGGCCAATTCTGCAAAAACCTGTTGCTTGACTGACAAGTCTTCAAACACAGCCTCGATCGCCAGCTGAGCGTTCGCAGCTTCGGAGTAGCTGTCCACAGCTCGAAACGCAGCAAGGCGTTCCCGCAGCTGTGCTTCGGACATCTTACCCCGCTTGACCGCCCTCTGTAGCAGCCCCTCAACCCGGCTACGGGCGGCGGCAGCTGCATCCAAATCTCTTTCAATCAAAGTAACAGACAGCCCGCCACTCAGGGCAGCGGTGGCGATCCCTGCGCCCATCAACCCGCCACCGACAACTGCGATCCGGCTGATATCGCGCGGAGTAACTCCGGCAATCATGGAAGGTCTGGCCACCTTGCGCTCGGCAAAAAAGGCGTACCGCAAGGCGCGGCTTTCAGAGTTTTGACGCAGAGCCAGATGGCGCGCACGCTCTTTCGGCTGTGCGGCAGCAAAGGGTTCGGACGACCAGCTGAGCGCGGTCAGGTTTTCCGGCGGTGATTGCTGACCCCTGGCGCGTTTTATCAAAGCCTGACGGCTCGTCTCCAGAAGGTCAGACGCGAATTCGCCGACGGGCCTTTGACTGACAGGTGCCGGGCGCTTTGGCAGGTTGGCGACAAAGTCCAGAACAGCTGCCGTTGGGTTATCGGCAATCAGGTCAATTCCGCCGAGATTGGCCATTTCCTCGGCTTTCAGGGTTTTTCCCGAACAGGCGATGTCGATCGCTGCTTCCATTCCAACAAGGCGCGGCAATCGCTGCGTGCCCCCTGCCCCCGGGATGAGGCCCACATTGACTTCCGGCAACCCAAAGCTGGTGCCCGGCGCTGCGATCCGCCACGCGCAGGCCATGGCAATTTCAAACCCGCCACCTAACACGTTGCCGTGCATACAGGCGATAAACGGCACATTACTGTCTTCGATTTTCTGAACAACATCAGGCAAATGCGGCTCAACCGGAGCCGCATCAAACTCGGACATGTCACCGCCCGCGATAAATGTCCGACCGGCGCAGCACAGGACGGCAACCCGAGCTTTCTGAACTGCATCGACCGCGGCGGCCAGACCCTGCCGAACGCCCGTCGAGGTTGCGTTCACCGGCGGGTTGTCGACCGTGACCCAGGCCACGTCGCCCTTAAAGTCAACACTCACCAGCGACGGCTGCGACATTGGCAATCCCTTTGATCAGTCCAGATTCGGTTCGGGTTTATATATTGACCAACCGTTCGGTTAATGCAATGATTAAGTTGTCACGGGAACAGATGAGACTGCCATGAGCGATACGATCCTTGTACATGATCACGGAAACTGGGTAGAAATAACCCTGAACCGCCCCGACAAGCTGAACTCGTTCAATGAGGAGATGCATCTTGCCCTTCAGGACGCGCTGAAGAGCGCGCGCGAAAATGGTTCCCGCGCGATTTTGCTGACCGGCGCAGGGCGCGGTTTTTGTGCGGGTCAGGACCTTGGAGACCGCGATCCCTCGAAAATGGATGGCCCGCCTGATCTGGGCAAAACTGTACGCACTTTCTATGCCCCTTTGGTTCGACTGATCCGGTCTTTGGATTTCCCGGTAATTTGTGCCGTAAACGGCGTGGCCGCGGGTGCAGGCGCGAACCTTGCACTGGCCTGCGACATGGTTCTGGCCGGGGAAAGCGCAAAGTTCATTCAAAGCTTTTCCAAGGTCGGGCTGATTCCGGACACAGGCGGCAGCTGGCACCTGCCCCGATTGTTGGGCGAAGCGCGCGCTAAGGGGCTGGCCCTGACAGCAATGCCCCTAACCGCCAAACAGGCCGAAGAATGGGGGCTGATCTGGAAGGCGTTGCCCGATGATCAGCTGATGACCGAAGCACGCGCTCTTGCCACGCAACTCTCCAACGGCGCCACCCTTGGGTTGGGCCTGACCAAGCAGTGCATTCAAACAGCGGCCACCACATCCTTGTCCGATCAGCTTGAAATTGAAGCGGACGCGATGAAAACTTGTGGGGAAAGTGCCGATTACGCAGAAGGCGTGTCCAGTTTCCTCGAAAAACGCGCACCGCATTTTCAGGGAAGATGATGATGACCCCAAACGAACGTGCCCAAAAATCCGCGGCAGCGATGTGGGCCAATGACGAAGCCAGTAAATGGTTCGGGATGGAGCTTGTGGAGGTCGAAGAAGGGCGCGCTGTCCTGTCACTGACTGTTGCACCGCATCACTGTAACGGACACGGTATTTGCCATGGCGGCGTCACGCACGCTCTTGCCGACAGCGCTTTTGCCTTTGCCTGCAACAGCCGGAATGTTGCAACGGTGGGACAGCATACAATGGTCAGCTATCTCGCACCAGGACGGAAGGGTGACCGCCTGACGGCTACCGCGACAGAAGTGAACCTGTCCGGTCGCAGCGGTATCTACGACGTCCGCGTCATCAATCAAGACAATACTCTGATCGCTGAATTTCGCGGCATGTCCCGCGCCGTTGGCGGCCAGAATTTTCAAGAATAGTTTCGTGACTGGAGGAGTTACGCGATGGAAGACCTTACCCCCAACAAAGCGGACCTGGACCCGATCGAAATCGCCTCGATCGACGAAATTCGCGCCACGCAGCTTGAGCGCCTGAAATGGTCCGTGCGTCACGCCTATGAAAACGTTCCGATGTACAAGCAGCGCTTTGACGAGGCTGGCGTGCATCCCGACGATCTTCAGCAGCTTTCGGATTTGTCAAAGTTTCCGTTCACGTATAAAAACGACCTGCGCGACAACTATCCGTTTGGTCTTTTTGCGGTCCCGCGCAGCGAGATAATTCGCCTGCACGCGTCTTCCGGCACGACAGGCAAACCGACAGTGGTCGGTTACACAAAGAATGACATCGACAATTGGGCTGACCTTGGCGCGCGCTCTCTTCGGGCGTCTGGGCTGCGCAAGGGCGACATGGTGCACAATGCCTACGGCTATGGGCTGTTCACCGGTGGGCTAGGTGCCCATTACGGGATCGAACGCCTTGGCGCGACTGTCGTCCCGATGTCGGGCGGGCAAACCGAAAAGCAGGTCAATCTGATCAACGATTTCCGTCCTGACGGTATCATGGTTACACCCTCCTACATGCTCAATATCCTAGAACAGTTCCACAAGGCGGGTCTCGACCCACGTGAGAGCTCGCTGAAGGTTGGCGTTTTTGGCGCCGAACCCTGGACTGACGCGATGCGGGCCGAGGTCGAGGCAGCCTTCGACATGCACGCCGTCGATATCTATGGCCTGTCCGAGATCATGGGCCCCGGAGTCGCCAATGAATGCGTTGAAACAAAAGACGGACCTGTAATCTGGGAGGATCATTTCCTGCCGGAAATCATCGACCCGGCGACCGGAGAAGTCCTGCCCGATGGCGAAACCGGAGAATTGGTGTTCACGACTCTGACCAAAGAAGGGCTGCCGATGATCCGCTACCGCACACGCGATCTGACGTGCCTGCTGCCGGGGACAGCAAGGTCAATGCGCCGGATGGCAAAGATCACCGGTCGCAGCGACGACATGATGATCCTGCGCGGCGTCAACGTCTTCCCCAGCCAGATCGAGGAACAGGTCATGGCAACGGGCGGTCTTGCCCCCTATTACCAGATCGAGCTCTATAAATCCGGTCGCATGGACGCCATGCGGGTCTTTGTTGAATCCTCCCCCGATTCCACCGACGAGCTGTCAAAAACGGCCGCTGCTCGGATGCTGACCAAGCGGATCAAGGACGTCGTTGGCGTTTCAACCGAAATTGTAGTAGGGGACCCCGGCGACGTCGAACGCTCTCAGGGCAAGGCGAAGCGCGTTGTAGACAATCGCGATAAGGACTGAGCCGTGGCCCGGACAATTGCTAAAGACCACGACCAAAAGCGAGAGCAGATCCTGAAGATGGCGGCAAAAGTGTTTGCCGACCAGGGGTTTGACCGTGCTTCGATGACCCTTTTGGCCAAAGAATGTGGGATCTCGAAAGCAAACATATACCACTACTATGACAGCAAGGATGCTATCCTGTATGACATCCTTGAAACGTACCTGCGTGAGTTGCGGGACCGGATTTGCAATGTTGATCTGGACGGCCTTAGCCCCGAACAGAAACTGCGCAAAGCAGTGCGCGAGATCCTTTTTGCCTATCAGGGTGCAGATGACGAGCACCGGGTTCAGATCAGTGGCATGAGCGCACTGACCGAGGAACAGCAAAAAAGGCTACGGGGCTATCAGCTTGATCTGGTGAACTTTGTACGCGACATACTTCTGGAGTTGTCCCCCGGTTCTTTTGACGGAGCCAAGGACAAGCTTCGGGGAGCGACGATGTCAGTCTTTGGCATGTTAAACTGGTATTACATGTGGAACACCGGCGCAGGCCCCAAAGCCCGCGAGGATTATGCCGATCTGGTGAGCACCCTGACCATGCATGGTGTGCAAAAGCTATAGGCGTGCCCCCTTGGGGAAAACACGCTTGGGGCTGGTCACGTGTGTTATTCTGAAATCTCAGGTCAGACTGGTCGGCTATCCTGAGGCGCGCCAGTAAAGACCGCGACAGCGGCGAGCGCGCGGCCACCTTTTTACTTCTTGCGCACCTTCAGATTGTCCAAAAAGAGCCGTTTCGCTGCCATGACCTCTTCGTCCGACATGTTTGATCTGTTCAATTCAAGAAAGTACTCTGCGGCACCAGCCGTTTGAACATCTGACCTTCCCCCCGGTGGTCCCTCAATCAGAACGAGAGGGTGCGGGTTCGGTTTTCTTAGTCTTCAGTTTGGGCAAACTCACCTGTGGCGATAACCTCATACGGGCTGGAAAACTCGGGGAAATCACCATTCAGAGTGATCGCACCATCCTAGGTAATCGCGCGAAAGACGGTATCCCTTGCAGCACTTAACGTTGCGAATTTCATGGCAGGCTCTCCCAGACATCGCGGATGACATCAGCGGCCATCAGCACGTCATCGCGGGATGTGTCGAATTGCCCAACCTGAAAGCGGATGATCTTGCGGCCATCGAACATGCCTTGCGTCAAGTAAATTCGGCCATCGTCATTCAGCGCATCCACCAGCCGCTGCTGCGCGGCGTCATCCCCAGGACAGCGAAAGGAAAACAGGCTCAGGATTGGGCCGGTGGTGACCTCAAACCCCTCCATCGCGCCGATCTTTTCTGCAAGTTCATTGGCCCAGAGCACATGGTTGCGAATACGGTCCCGCAACCCGTCGAGACCGTATGATCGCAACAAGAACCAGATCTTCAATGCCCGGAACCGACGACCCAGGGGGATGGTCCATTCCGAATAATTCGTCACCTCTGCCCCAGTGGTCTTGAGGTATTCCGGTTCGATCTTAAGCGTGTTGAGCTGTGGCGCGGCGTCCCGCAGAAACTGGATCGCGCAATCGAACTGCGCACCCATCCATTTATGGGGGTTGAAGACAATGCTGTCGTAACGGTCCGCCCCGGGCCAAAGGGCCTCACGAAACTCGGGGCAGATCATCGCCGACCCCGCCCAGGCCGCGTCTAGATGTGTGTAGAGGTCGTATTTTTGCGCAATCTCAGCGACCGCTACCAGATCATCGCAGGCCCCAACCCCGGTACCGCCCGTAATTGCAATGATACCGGCAGGCACATACCCAGCCGCGATGTCACCCTGAATTGCGGCGTCAAGAGCCCCTGCATCAATCGCAAAGGTCGGACCACCTGTAGGCAGTTTCACCAGATTGTCCTGACCAATCCCCGCAACCCAGCAAGCCCGATCAATCGACGAATGCACCTGATCTGAGCAGTAAATGCGCAGCGCGCCCTTGGCGTTCAGGCCTTCGCGGTTGCCGGTAAACCCTGTTGCCCGTTCCCGCATTGTCAACACAGCCGACAACGTGGCTGATGATGCGCTGTCCTGAATAACTCCGGTCATACCTTCCGGCAATCCAAGCGCTTGCCGCAGCCAATCGACCATGACACCTTCGACTTCAGTCGCAGCTGGTGAGGTCTGCCATAACATGCATTGCGCCGCGATTGTGGTCACCAGCATTTCAGCCAGCATCGACGGGGGCGCTGCATTGGCCGGGAAATAGGCAAAGAACCGGGGGTGTTGCCAATGAGTAATACCCGGCATCACGATCTGTTCGAAATCGGCCATGATGGCTTCCATCGGCTCGCCACTATCGGGGGGCGATACCTTTAGCTGGGCCGCGATTTCTCCTTGTGTGGTCTGTGCGCGAACAGGGCGCTCGGCAAGAGTTCTGTGATAGTCGGCCGCCCATTTCGAAATGTGCTGACCCCAATGCGAAAACGTGTCCCAATCCATGCGCAAGCCTTCTTTTGTAACTGAGCACCAATTCGTCCAGTCCCCGACCTTACCTGTTCGGCTCGTGGACTAAAGCCGAACAGGTGTGCATTTTTCAATTGAAAAGGTCCCAGGTTCTGCCTTCAGACCGAAAAACTGACATTCGCCTGACCTGTGCCAGAGCTGCCGAAGTAGGGGGTGTAGATGTCGACCTCACCCTTGTAGCTGCCCCAGCCCAGAGCTCCGAACAGCAAAGCAGTGTCATTCATGGCGCATTCGCCTGTACATTTCTTTGCATAGTCTGGAAGCATCTCAAGAAACTCTTCAAACCGTCCCTGCTCCCACATCTCCAGCACGTGCATATCCATCTGGCGGTTGAACTCGCCGTTTACCGCATTCAACCCTTCGACCGAGCGTTCATTGGGCGTAAAGTCATGGCTGAGTGAGCCGGATGCCATTACGGAAACCTTCCGGTCGGAACGTCGGATACCTTCGGCAATGGCCTCACCCCAGATGCGGTTTTCCTGGATCGACGAGAACTGGTTGACTGCAACAGGCAAAACGCGGGCATTCACCCCTTCGTTGATGAAATGCATAGGCAGAAGGGTGCCATATTCCATGCCCATATCGGGGTGCGAATGGCCAAGTGCCCGCTCACCGCGCTCGCGCAGAACATCAAGGATGGTTTCCCCCAACGCGTGATCCCCGCGATAATCAAACTCCATATCCGCCAGCATATGTGGCAGTTCGTGGCTAATGAAGCGGCCTTTATGGTGCTCTTTGGTATTCAGGTGAAACCCCTGATTGGTGATCCAATGAGTGTCGAACACAAGGAACGTCTCGACCCCGCGATCTATCGCGTCCTGGCGCAGGCGCGCATAACCATCAATGGCAGACTGCCGGATGCCTTTGTATTTTGGCATCGTATGGGACATCCAGATACTTGGCACATGCGTAATCTTCGCGGCTTGTACGATCTTTCCCATGACAGTTCCTCCTCGTGTTTACCGACGTTTGTGTACCAGAGCCATTGCCCGAGTTCACTTCCCCAGCTTCATGATATTGTGTTTTCCTGTTGCGAAGCCGACGTGTTTTTGTTCCATGTAGAACTCGAAACTCCAGTCGCCGCCGTCGCGGCCGATACCGGATGCCTTG
>NZ_JBXWQZ010000054.1:0-33197 GCF_059612645.1 Ruegeria sp. YKSF131
ACGGGCGGGTGTGTCGAAGTATTTTGCTTTGTGCACTCCCGGATTGCAAAAAGCAATTGAACGAAGACAGGGTCCGAAACGCCTCCCCTCAATTCCACTACCCGTGCATGGTTTCAGATGCTAGGCATGAGCCGAGGAGACGACGAACTTGGACATAACGGAAAAGCGTATCAAGGCGATGACGACCGCCGGGCTGAACCTGATCGGTCAGGCGCTTTCCATTTATGACAGCAAATTGCAACTGGTGCTCAGCAATCGCCGTTTCCAGGAAATGTTCGGTTTGCCGGACGAGCTTGTTCAAAGGGGTGCTTTGTTTCGGGATACGATCCACTTTCTTGCCAGCCGCGGTGAGTATGGCGACGATGAAAGTGTCGAGGAAATGGTCAATCTGCGCGTCCAGCAAGCCTTGGCGTTTGAGCCTCACTACATGGAGCGCGTGCGTCCCAATGGGCAGGTTGTTTCAATTGAAGGCGCACCGCTGCCACAAGGCGGGTGGGTCGCGGTCTACACCGATATCACCGGAACGCGGCGGGCGGAAAACCTGTTGCGCGCGCGGTCTGAGGAACTGTCGGAACAGTTGCTGAGCCACGCGGAAGAACTGTCCGCAACCAACCGCAAACTTGCGGCCACGATCGCGGCGCTGGAAGAGGCCAAGCGGGAATTGACCGAAATCGAAGCTCGCACACGTATGGTGACCGAGATGATGCCGGCTCATATTGCGCATTTGGACAGCGACGGCCGATACGATTACTCGAACCGTCGCCTGAGCGCCGTCATGCCTGGGCGTCCGTCCGATATTCTGGGGCTTCACATTTCTGAAGCGCTGGGTGCGACCGCCTTTGAACGGGTTAAGGCCCAATTGTTTAAGGCCTATAGCGGAGAGCCGTCGGTTTTCGAGTTCACCGAAGATCAGGATTCCCGACGCATCCGGGTTTCGTTTACGCCGGATGGGGCAGGGGGTGTGTACGTGATGTCGGTGGACATCACCGAAGAGACACAGGCACGCGTTGCATTACAGCAAACCCGCCGCCGGGCGATGGCAGCCCAGATGACCAGCGGGCTTGCCCATGACTTTTCCAATCTGCTCACTATCATCCTGGGGATGCAGTCCCGCCTCGACAAGATGGATTTGCCGGATGGCGCTCAGGAACTTGTGGCCGCAACTCAACAAACCGCGCGCCGGGGCGGGCAGCTGCTGAACCGGATCGCCGACATGACTGGAAACCGAACGCCGCAACCGCAGGCAACGGACATCGGGGGATTGTTGGAAGACCTGAGGATTCTGGCGACACCCTCACTGCCTCGCGGTGTGGGCCTGTCCGTCGTAAACACCTTGCCAAAACAAACATTGATGCTTGATCCGGGTATGGTTCAGGATGCGCTTTTGAATTTGGTCCTGAATGCCCGGGATGCCTGCGGGAGCACGGGTCAAATCACAATCAGTGCACATGCCATAGGTGAGATCTGGATCGAAGTCACGGTTTCCGACACCGGGCCGGGGTTTTCACCCGAGGCGCTAGAAAAGGCACTGAACCCGTTTTTCACAACAAAAGGGAGCGACGGGTCAGGACTGGGGCTGCCGATGGTTTATGATACGGTCAAGCTTGCCGGTGGCGATCTGAATCTAAGAAATACACCATCTGGGGCCTCAGTTGTCATGCGTTTGCCTTTTCGGCCCGCTCCTCCGGCTCAGGGTGGATTGGTACTGTTGGTTGAAGACAGCGAAGACCTGCGCGGGCAGTTTAGGGACATGCTGGTGGATTTGGGCTTTACTGTCATTGAAGCAAATTCAGTTGATGAAGCACTGGCCTTGATATCGAGTGTGAAGGACATTTCGCTGGTCTTGTCGGATATCCGTCTGGAAGGACACGGTACAGGCTTGGACATCCTTGAACAGTTGAAACCGGGGTTGCCGCTTATCCTTATGACATCTCTGCCAAATTCAGATCCGCTGCATCAACGGGCGCTTGCCCTGGCACCTGTTTTGCGTAAACCGTTCTCACAGGCTCAATTGTCTGCTCTGATCCAAACCGAGGCCGCCTGATGTCGCAACCACTGGTGACCATTCTCGACGACGAACCCGAGATACGGCGCATTCTGACGGATGCACTGGAGGATGCCGGTTTCCGGACGCAGAGTTTTTCCCGTGCCAGAGAGTTTGAAGCAGCCCTTAATCGAGTAACCCCTGATGTTTGCCTTGTGGACCTGTCTTTACCAGATACCGACGGGCTGGCGCTAGTTCATCGCTTGGCGCTGGAACAGGGTGCAGCAGTGATCATTATTTCCGGCCGGGCACAGGTTCAGGACCGTGTGACAGGGCTGGAGTTGGGCGCGGATGACTATATTACCAAGCCGTTTGACCCGACAGAAGTCGTTGCCCGGGTGCGGGCCAGGTTGCGCGCGCCGCGCGGTCGGACATCACAATCGGACAGGGCGGAATTCAACGGCTGGATTGCGCATTTTGATCGGTATGTTCTGGAAGACGGGTCAGGGACTGAAACACCTTTCAGCCATGCTGAAGGCGAGGTTTTGCGTCTGTTTCTGGAAAGCCCCAAGCGGCTGATCAGCAGGGGGCAGATGCAGGAGTCCTTGGGCGGTGCAGCGGGCGACAGCTTTGATCGTGCTATGGATGTCAGAATCTCCAGGTTGCGTACGAAACTTGGTGAAGACCCCAAAAATCCGCGCCTGATCAAAACGATTTACGGTGCCGGGTATATTTTCCTGGGGGATGTCGACTGGAAATAGTGACCCCCTGGTGGGCAGATTGCGAACCTGAACTTCTTTCCGCCCTCTGCGTCAGGCGATGTTGATAGAAAAACACTGTAAGCGTCGGAAAAACAACTATTTTGCACTTACTCACGCAAAGCTTGATCTTTTATCTTCACGACAGGTTCCAGCAGATACTCCAATACGGATTTTCGACCTGACAAAATGTCAACCTCTGCGATCATGCCGGGTATGATTTCCACCGCGACACCATTTCCATCGAGCATTGTGTCGCTCGTGCGAATTTCCACAACGAACACCTCTTCGTCGTTCCGCTCTGAACGTTTGACGGTATCGGCGCCAATCCGTAGGATTTCACCATCCAGCGCCCCGTATCGCGCAAAATCATAAGCCGTGATCTTTACCTTTACGGGCTGTCCAGCACGTAAAAATGCAATATCTTCGGGCTTTACGTAAGCCTCGACCAATAGTGTGTCGTCCAGGGGAACAATCTCGACAAGGTCTTCGCCACTTCGCGCCAAACCTCCAATGGTGGTTCGGTGGATGCGGTTGACGATACCGCGAACCGGAGAGCGAACCTGCGCTCGTGCAGCCCGGTCGCGTAGGGCTGGCAAGGCGGGTTGCAAAGCCGCCAGTTCCGTAGTTGCAATAGCCAATTCAGTAAGCGCAGCGCTTCGAAATCGGCTATGAGCAGCTTGAATCCGATCGTCGATTTCATCCAAACCAGTTTGCAACCTGTTGGTCACGGCTTCGGCCCGGACCTTGCGACCGCGCCACTCAGCCTCGCTGCGCCGCAACGCCAGCAATGTTGTCGCAGGTTCCATTTGCCGCTCAACAAGCGGAGCAATGATTGCACGCTCCTCCCCAAGTACATTTAGGGTTTCTTCTGCCGTCACCTGATCCACTACACCTTCTTCGTGTTCTCGCTGCTTTTGTTCACGCTGACGTTCCAAAATTGCGATTTCTGCCGCCAGCTCTGCTTGTCGACCCTGATACAATGCAGTTTCCGAACGCACGACACTGGGTGCACCTTCGATCAGCTGCGCATCGAAACTTAATTGTGTTCCATCAATTTCTGCCTGCAAACGTTTAGCACGGGCTTGCAGCCCGAAAGCGCGCTGTTGTTCCTGGCTAAGTTGGCTGTCGATTTGTGTGGCGTCCAATTCCATCAACAATGCCCCTTTGTCGACCAACTGGCCTTCGCGCACATGAAGCGACCGCAACACGCCGGGCTCGGCGGCATCGATCACCTGTATGTCGCCCGAAGGCACGATCCGCCCATTGACGCGTGTTACGTCATCCAACTCGGTCAAATGCGCCCACAACCCGGCCGAGACAATACAGGACAGGATCAACAGCAAGAGCAATGAACCACGAACGGGGGAGCGCCCCTGCATTTCGCGCGCCAACTTCGCCAGATCAGGATGCTGCGACATTCAAGTGCCTCCCTTTCTGGCGCATGTGCTGCGTCAGCAGGCTTTTGGGTCCATCAGCTGCGATTTTTCCGTTTTCCAGAACGATAACCCTGTCCACAAGCTCCAGCAGGCTGGTTCTGTGCGTTACAATGACCAGGGTTGATCCGGAGGTTGACGCACTCAGGCGTTGAACCAGTTGGGCTTCGGTTTTGACGTCCATCGCACTGGTTGGCTCATCAAAAAGCAAAACCGGAGGACGCCCGACAAGTGCCCTTGCAAGGGCGATTGCTTGCCGTTGACCCCCGGAAAGCCCCTCACCGCGTTCCGCGAGTTGAAGGTCATAGCCCGACGGATGGCTGTTCACGAATTCTTCGACACCGGCAATACGACCGGCTTCGACTATATCGCAATCTCTGGGTCGGACTGCACCGCTGGCGATATTCTCCCGGACAGACCCCGAAAAAAGCCAGACATCCTGCAGGACAGATCCAATATTGCGCCGCAAGTCACCTGGGTCGATCTGACGTATGTCGAGCCCATCGATCATGACCGAGCCTACTCGTGGCGTGTAAAGCCCCAATAGCAGGCGCGCAATCGTGCTTTTCCCGCATCCGATTTGACCTAGAATTGCGACTTTCTCACCAGGCATTATAGTGAAAGACACGCCTCGCAGGGTATCTTCGCTTTGGTCAGAATACGAAAAACACACGTTATTAAAGGCAATTGCCCCTTTGAAATCAGATCGGGTCAGCCATGTGCGCCCCTCCGGGCGTTCGCTTTCTGCGTGCATTAGCGCATTGAGGTTGCGATAGGCGCATCTGGCCTGGTTTGCGCGCGTCAAAGTCTGCGCCAGTTGACCCAGAGGGGCCAACGCCCGTCCAGTCAACATTACCGAAGCGACCAGGGCACCCATGCTGGCCTGCCCGTCAGTGATCAGAAAAACACCAAGAAATACAACAAGCACTTGCGCGGCCTGTTGGGTGAAACCGGTCAGGTTCAGGGCAAATTGCGTGACAGTCCGGCTTCGCGCACCATGCGCTGATTGCTGTTCGATGGCCTGTTCCCATCGTGCGCGCATTTTTCGGCCTGCTGCCGTTGTTTTAATGGTTTCAAGTCCCGAGACAGCCTCAACCAGAACTGATTGCTTGGACTGCCCGTCGGACAGGCTTCGTTCCGCCATCCTTGATAAAACTGGTTGCACCGCCAAACCTGTCAGGAGCACCACCGGTACGGCCAGTGCAGGGATCAAAGCCAGTTGTCCGCCCACCAGAAAGATCGCCAGGATAAACAATCCAATGAACGGCAGGTCGACAACGGCCACCAGCGTCGCGGATGTAAAGAACTCTCGCAGAGTTTCAAATTCGCGAATGGTGCTGGTCATGGCACCGGTAGACCCCGTGCGCGATTTCATCTGGATGTTCAGCAACTGGTCGAAAATGCGCCGGCCCATCAACAAGTCGGCTTTCTGCCCGGCCTTGTCGATAAACCCCGCCCGCAGCAACTTGAGGGTAAAGTCAAAACACAGTGCCAACGCCACACCCACGGTCAAAGCGATCAGCGACTCCGTTGCTTCGTTGGGCAATACCCGGTCATAGACCACCATGATGAATACGGACGTGGACAAACCAAGAAGATTTGCCAGCGCCGCTGCTAGCGCGACCTGAATGTATGACCACCGGTTTGCGGTTAGTGCGTTCCAGAACCAGTGACCGCCATGTGAACCGGACACCCCCAATGCTTCGCCGTCGTGATGGCGCCGGAACAGGATTGCGTAACCGGTATAACAGGCTGCCAGCCTGTCTTCAGAAATCTCACCGACACCTTCGCCTAACTCTGGGTCGAAGACCAATAAAGTACCCTTCTGCCTTCGTCCGTGAAAGACAACGGCTTTACCCTCTGCCAACAGCAACAGGGTGGGTGTCAGATTGTTATCCAAATCGGAAAGGCGCTTTGCCCCATACCCCGCCTGCATACCCGCCTTTTGCGCGAGGGTGAGAATGTCCCGTATTGTCAGATCCCCGTCTGCGCCACTTTGCGCCGCGTGCAGCGCCGCGAGACTCAATGGCCGTTCAAGTGCCGACGAGATATTCAACAGACAGGCTTCAAACGGTGTAAGCAGCGAAGCATTGGGGGCAGGGTCGGATGCGTTCATTGCGTATTGCCCCAGTCGCCCAATGAAACCCCGAGCAGGTCGAGTATGTCCCCGGTCAGGCTTAGGGCTGCATAATTGGTCAGAAAGTAGCTCTGTTCCGCAAGGATCAAACGTTCCTGAGCATTAACGTAGTCCCGCTGTGCATCCAGAATTTCAATGAGGCTACGACGACCGATCGAAAATTGTTCGCGGGAAGCTACGACATTTTCCGCGTTAGCCTCCACGGCAATCCGGGCTTCTCGTAACCGATCGGCACCCGCTTTTTGATCCGAACGGATAAAACCCAATTCTCGCGTTATTTCGCGGATAAGCTGCTCGCGCGCAAACTCGGTCTCTTTGACCAGCGATTCCGCCGCTGCTATTGCAGCGCGGCGCTGGCCGGTGCTGTCCAGCTCGTAATTGAAAGAAAGATCCACTCCAAAGTTCGCGTCACGATTGTTATTCTGGTTCGCGAATGCGGCGACCCTGACATCAGGGCTGCGACGCGCATGCGCTGCGGACCATTCTGCCTTGGCAGCAAGTAGGCTTGCATCGGACCGCCGAACCTGAGGGCTGTTCATTATGATCTGCATGTCACTTCTTTCCAGTCCAGGTGCCGGAACTGGTGCAGAAAGAGCGCCGGGCTCATCCCCGAAAACCTCGCGGAATCGCGCTTCGGCGCGGTCTGTTCGCGCATGCGCATCAGCCAGCTTTGTGCGCGCATCGGACATGCGCGACCGGGCTGCCAGAACGTCGGCACTCGAACCGACACCGTTTTCTGTTCGGTCGGTTATCTGGCGAACAAGCTCTTCATGTGTTAGAACATTCTGTGCTGCGATGCTTCGAATCTTTCGTTGATCGAGGACAAGTACATAGGTCTCGATAGCTGCGAGAGCAGTGGATGAGGCTGTTTGAATCTGATCGCCTCTGCTTTCCAAGACACGTGCCCGCGCAGCGGTCAGATCCCCTGAGGACGCCCCTCCGTCATAGACCAATTGTGAAACCCTCACATACGGCGATACATCCGCTACATCTGAGGCAATCCTTTCAGATCGTGCGTTTAGCCCCAGCGAAATCTCCGGGAGAAAAGCGCCTTCAGCTGCGTCTTGTTTGGCTTTCGCGATGCCCATTCTGGATTTGACTTGCGCCAGGTTGGGGCTGTTCTCGACCGCCTTTTTCACCCGCTGCCCGAAGGCGCTGTGGCTGAGTGTTTTTGATGGTTTTGTTGCCCTGGCACCGGCTGTTTGGGCTGCAAAGGACATCGCAACTGGCGTCAAATCGGGCGGGCGGGTGCAGGCGGAAATCGAGACCAAAAGCAGACTGAGCGTGACAAGATGCAGTGAATACTCATTAAATCGCATACTGACCCTCCTGCCACCGATGGTCCAGTAGGCTTTCTTTTTGTTGGGCGGCGGCCAGCGCTTCTAGAAAATCTGAAGCATCAGATCGTACGCTTGGCGACGACCCGTTGACCAATTGTTCGGCGCGCAATTGAGCGGTCGATAGCCACGAAAAATGGGTCAAGGAAACTTGGTGGGCATATATGAGGCGCAGGCCACCGTTCATGGCGAGCAATGACAGATGCGCTGAAGGAACTTGCTGCAAGGCAACCACGTTGACACCAAAGTAACCGTCGAGGCTTTCGTCCGTTTGTGCGCAGGCGAGTGGAGAAAAAAGCCCCATACCGGCTATCGTACGGCACAATTGATATGTGTTCTCCAGTGATGCTGTGAGAGTGTGAAAGAACGCTTGGACTTTTTGCAGTTCCGGCCCCAACTCTCCGGTTTTGTCAAAGAACGGCTCATCTTCGGGGTTGTCGGTAACCAAGTCCAAGCTTTCGTTGACAAGCAAGTCAAACTCCCCCTCACCGATTTTATCGTGAAGTTCAGGTGGCAGGAATTGAAACGGTGCACATCGCAGTGCAGAAGGAACATAGCTTGCACGCCAATCCCCTTCCGCTGACACGAATGGCGTCGGTTTGTCTGGTGTCATCGATAAGATTGCGACAGGGTAAAATCCCCGGTCGGATTTCAAAAATGCGATTGGAAAAGTGGCTGCTGCCTGAAGAATCTCTGCCTCTGCCACCGGGCAGTCGACTATATCGTGCGCGAATTCGAACGACGTGTAACGTTTCCAGAACCGATGACCATGTCGTAATCGTGTGATCGGGGTTAAGCCATTCTTTGCCATAACTGCCTCATGAAAATGATGGGCGCCAATTTGTTTCGAAGCCGCGTCAGGCGGTCGCGCCGGTTGGGTCGGTGTGTATGATGTTGTCCGCGGTCAAGCCGCTGAGATCGCCCAAACCATGGAAAGTGGCGAGGGTTTCGACGTTGGCGTCGCCTGGTGTCACGAAATCAACTTTGATCAGAACACTGTCCGTTCCGTCCGTTGCCATCACATAGAGCTCATCACCTGTAGATGCCCCGGCAAGGCTTTCTACAGCCGTTTCGAGTGTAACGGCATTGAGGTCCGCAAGAACAGTATCGAGGCCTACAAATCCAGTATCTATGCCCAATGTGCCACCGACAGAAAGCAGTTCGAAACCCGTACCATCACCGCGGAGCGTGGCGACATTCAGTCCGCTGAACATTAGGGCGTCGGTTACATCTGCTGCAGACCCAATTGTGAAACCGGTTATGCTGTCTACGCCATTGTTACTAGGGTCGGCTTCAAAGACAACGACGTCCCGCCCAGCTTCGGTGATGTCAATACTATCATCGCCACCACCGCCACGAATGATTGTATCCGTGTTTGCCGCGGTTAGGATGTCATTGCCATTGGTGCCAAACTGAATTGCAACAGGGCCACCTTCAGGTGATTTTATCGTTAACTCAATGGGTTGAGCAGCGTCCTGTACTGTCATCGTGAAGGTGACAAGAGGTTGGGACAAATCAGAAAAAACAGTCGCCGCCCCAGCGAAGTTGATGATGTCACCTGTGCCTGGGTTTGCCAGGAACAAATCAAACGCGCTGTGTTCCGTGTCTGATCCAATGTCGAATGTGGCAACGGCTGAGTCGAACTCAAGCTCCGCTGTAAAAGCCAGGCCACCAGAGATGTCACGATTTGCATCGGCATAAATGGCAAACGTTACGGTTGACCCACTGCGCCCGACTTCAGAGATCACGTAGGCAGCTGGCTCATGAGCAACCGCCTGATCCGATACAGGAAAGGGATCTGGTCCTCCTGCAACAGTTGCCTGGGCAGAGAAAATAAGATCATCCCCAGCCTCTATGGCGGCGAAATCTGACGACGCGACAGCCAGTGTCCAGGATCCGTCCGCGGTTACTGTCGCGCTACCGACGGAACTGCCGTTCAGCAAGACATCCACGACCTGGCCGTTTGAAAGCCCGGCAGAGGAACCGCTGACAGTAATGCCTGACAGCTTGGCGTCGGCAAGGGCCACTGCGTTGTTTACGCCGATATCGTCCAGCATCAGAACAGGCCGAAAGTCCGTCGTTACCGAACTGCTTGCCGCAACCGAGCTGTTGCCGGCAATATCGTCAACTGTTGCGGAGATGGTGTGGTTTGTTCCGTCGGACAGCGCGCCTAGGTCGCTGGCTGGCACAGTGATCGCCCAGGTTCCGCCCGATGCAATACCGGTATAGGTTTGCCCGCCAAACGTGACAGACACTGTTTGGCCATCTTCGGAGGTCGTCGTGCCTGAAATTGTCAGGTCTGTAGCTTGTTCCGTTACATCCAATACGGAGCCAACCGGCAAACTGTCGATCGTGATTGCTGGCGCCGTAAAATCGGTTGTAAAACTTGTCGAGGTTTGGTTGCCATTCCCAGCCGCGTCGGAAACAGAAGCCGTGACGTGGTAGGTGCTCGCATCCTGAAGCCCTGATAGCTCCGCCGATGTGGCTGTGTAGGTCCAGACACCACCGGTTACCGTTGCGGTACCGCTTATATCTACTGTTCCGTCTGCGCGCGCGACCTCCACGGTAATGACCGTTCCATCCTGAGCGTCTGAGGTTCCCGAGACAATCAGGTCGGTACCTTGCTCAGCAGCGTTCATAACAGTGCCGTCAGAAATACCGGTTATTCCCAGGGTAGGGGGTGTGAAATCGGACGTGAAACTGTTGCTGGCCTGTGACGCCGGATTTCCTGCGGCATCCGAAACGTCAGCCGTGACCGTCACGGTGGCGGCATCAGAGAGGGCCGCAAGGTCAGCAACAGGGACAACTGAGCTCCAAGACCCTCCGGCTGCTGTAGCACTGTAAGATTGACCGTTCAAAGTGACGGTCACGACTTGACCGTCTTCGGCCGACGTTGCGCCCGATATTGTCAGGTCCACCGCCTTTTCGGCAGCATTCATGAATGCGCCGGTCGAGAATGTGTCGATGCTGAGGGTTGGTGCTGTGACGTCTTTCAATAGTGTCACATCAGCCTGAGGGGCTGTCAGCCCGTTTGCGTCGCTGACGTCTGCGGTAATCTGAAAGCTGCCTCCGTCGGCCAAAGATGCCAGATCACCCGCTGGGACTGTTACAGTCCATGTTCCGCCCGTCACTGTTGAGGTATATGTTTGACCATCCAGAGTGACAGTGACTTGCTGACCATCTTCGACATTGGCGGTTGTCCCGCTTATAGCCAAGCTTGCCGCGGCTTCAGCAGCATTGAGAACTGCGCCGACGGAAAGCGGAGATATCGAAATTGAGGGGCCGGTCAGGTCCACAGGTACAGTAACAAGAATCGGCGCGGCCGGGTTGCCCGCGATGTCCTCGACCGCCACAACAATTGCAGCAGGTGTTCCGGTGGATAGACTACCGAGGTCGGAATTGGGGATCGTGACAGTCCAGTTTCCGCCTGTCGCAGCACCACTGTACACCTGACCGTCGAACGTGACGATGATGGTTTGCCCGTCTTCGGCCGTGGTGGAACCCGTTAAGGTTAAGTCACCAGCCACATCAATCAGGTCAATTGATCCACCCGCAACTGGATCCAGAGAAACACTTGGCGCGGTGAAATCCGTATCAAAGCTTCCGCTGGCCTGTGCGGCCGGGTTTCCAGCCGCGTCAGTCACGTCTGCCGTTACATTTACGATTGCGCCGTCAGGCAAGGCGCTAAGGTCAGCCGCCGGGACGGTTACGCTCCACTGTCCACCGGAAACCGTACCGGAATAGCTTTGCCCGTTCAGTGAAACCGTTACGATTTGCCCGTCTTCAGCATCAGTTACACCGGTGACCGTCAGGTCGGTGGCCTGTTCGGCCAGGTTGAGTACCGGCCCGTCAGAAAATCCGGTGATTGACAGGCTTGGCGGGACCGTATCGATGTCAAACTGAACGGATTGTGTCGACAGCTCAGCCCCCGACCCATCCAGGTTCCTGATGGTCACCGTCGACACCCCCTGTGGAAGCGCGCTGGCCTCGGCGGCTGTCAGAGAGATGCTCCAGCTGCCATCGGGGTTGGGTGTCACGGTTTTGACCAGTGACCCTATTGTGACTTCGATAGTCGCAGTCCCTTCGGGAGCGATGGCGTTGGTGCTGACATTGTTCAGTGCAGTGGATTGCAGCTCTGCGAGGTTGAGGCTTGTGTATGTCGGCATGGGTTCGGATACGACGGGGCTGTCTTCACCGCCACCGCCGCCACCTCCTGCGGCCGCAGCCGCCCCGGCCAGACCCAATCCGCCCAACGCCGCGCCGGCCCCACTGATGCCGCCTGCGGACGCGCCTGCTTCCACAGCGCTGAACTGGGCAATCTCCTGAACCACATTCTCAGCGATCATGATGGCACCGCTGTCCAGGATCTGGACGTTTTCAGCCGCCACAATCATTGTGCGGCCATCGGCCATTTTTAGAAGAACATCGCCATTCTTCAACAACTTGACAGAGCGAACGCCTGGAATGGTTTCCGCGAATTGAAAAGCATACAGTTCTTCAATTGTGACTTGTGATAACGCGGGCAAGGCCATCAAAGTTGAAATCAACCCACCGGCAGCGCCGCGCCCTGCCCAGCGACCAAGTTTTCCATCGATCCACTGACGAATGTGTTGCTTGCGGTCCGTTTCCGAAGGTTCAGCCGCCGGACGGTTGTTGAACTCTGGTGCTTTGGTCATCTTACCCTCACATGTGGTTTCCGCGATCACCGAAAAGGAAGACATGTCGCGCTGATAACGGCTGGCTCATCTGTCTTTCCCGCTGGTTACTGTTGCGATCGAAAGTGAAAAATTGAGTTAATCTGAAACCGAACTTCTCGTTTTCACCACAATTCCGCTTTTGTTTCGGTCCGTGCATCAGGTCATCTTTTGGTCAAGGCCAGGGGTGGCGCAGGAGGTGTGGCTGTGATGCTTCAATTCGAAGGTGTGGTGGCAACGGGGAGAGCGGCGCTCGATTCAGGTATCGGCGATACGGCTTTAAAAACGCTTAACGGAACCACGTATCTTTATACCGTCGCCGGACCGGGCGGCGGCGTCGCGGTCTGGAGGCTGGTCGAGGGCGCGATGCCTCAACTGGTCGACACGGAATATTACAGCGGCACAATCACGTTTCACGTTGGTCGCAGTGGTACACCAATAACGCTGGCGGGAACCGAACAACTTGTACTGGATGTGAATATGGCGGTCGGGTTGGTCGGATATGACCTAAACCCGGATGGCACCCTGGACACCCTTACTGAAACCGGATCTCTGACGGGAGGCGGAGATATCTCGGCCATTGTTCAAGTGTCGATCGGGCCCATGGATGTTCTAGCAATGGCTCATGAAGAAACGGGTCAAATCGGGACATATCTTGTTAATCAGGACGGAACGCTGAGCCTTGCTGGCCTTGTTGCTGGCTCTAGTGGCGCGATGCAGACGTTGCGCGCAGGAACAGACCATTTCCTGATCTCAAGTGATGCGGTCAGCAATACAGTCTCAACTTTTCGGGTCGACAGCATTTCCGGTCAGTTGACCGAGATTGACAACAGTTCAGCCCTCGGAACCCTTGGAATCTCGACTCCGACAGCCATCGAAACGATCGAGGCCTACGGCAAGCCCTGGGTAATCGTGGCGGGTGCAGGCAGCAACTCGCTCAGTGTGCTTCAATTGAACGCTGACGGCAGCCTGAGCGCCACAGACCATATTCTGGATTCGCTCACGACCCGCTTTGAATCAGTGCAGGACCTTGAGGTCGTGGACATCAACGGGCGCGTATTCGTCGTGGCGGGTGGCGGCGACGATGGGCTTACATTGTTCACGCTGACTCCGGAAGGCCAGCTGGTTTATCTGGACAGTTTCGCCGACACTTTGACTAGTGGATTGCAGAATGTTGAATCGCTGAGCATTGCACATGTCGGCAATGAGTTGCAGATTCTGGTTACGTCGCAACAAGACGCTGGAGTCACTGTAATTTCGGTTCCTGTCGATGATCTGGGGATCGTGGACAAAGGGTTTGGAACAGTGTCGGGGACGACCTCAGACGACATGCTGAGCGGCAGTATTCTGGATACCACCCTGATTGGCGGAGATGGCGATGACATACTGATAGCCGGAACAGGTGCTACGACTATGTCAGGTGGGGCAGGGGCCGACATTTTCGTGATGCAGTCGGGCAGCGGTCTGACCACGATCACGGATTTTCAACCGGGTGTGGACCGTCTGGACATGTTCGACTATTTGCTGTTGCGGTCCCCTCAGCAACTGACCTTTACCAGCACCACTCAAGGGGCGCGGATAGAGTATCGGGGCGAGGTGGTGCAGGTTCAGTCTGCTTCGGGTGGATCGCTGACCAGTACCGATATTTTCGGGGCCGGGTTTGAAGGCCCCGATCACATTCCGGTTGATTTTGGTGATTTCGGCGGTTTGACGCCCGACAGTTCGGATGGCGTGCTTGGGCCAATCACTGTGGACAGCCAATCTGCAAATCCCGGATTGTCGGATGCAGAGATCAAGTTCACTCCTGACGGTGGTGGCACGGTATCTGTCACGGCTGACGATCAGGGGCAATTTGATTTGGACCTTCCGGATGGCACTTTCCCCGGAAGACTGGACGTCGTCAAACATTATTCAACGGCGAGCAAAGAGATCGACGCCCTGGATGCCTTGCAAGTGTTACGCATTTCGGTTGGCCTCGATCCGACATGGGGACCTGCCGATGCGGAGAACTTGATCGCGGCGGATATCAATCAAGATGGAACCATCAATGCCCTGGATGCACTGGCGATCTTGCAGGTGGCCGTTGGGCAAACCACTGCGCATGAACCTCAATGGGTCTTTTTGGATTCAGATGCGGACTTGTCGGGAATTACAAAAAGCAACGTTGATTATCAGACTGGAATGGATGTTGTTGCCATAGACGGGGTGATAACCGCCGATATGACGTCCATATTGCTCGGCAACCTCGAAGCGGCATGAATTGAATTGAACGGTGCTGCAACTCAGTCATTGCAAGCCTTCCGCTTGGACCGCAATGTTGGCCCTAGATACACAAACACAAAAGGACAGGCCATGAATCGTCTTTCGGAACGCAGAGATTTTGCCATCGCGGTCTGTGAAGAAGCTGGGGTGATTGCAGAGAAATACTTCTTGGACAGGAGTAATCTGGTCATCGATCAAAAAGGTGCTCAGGACTGGGTGAGTGAGGCGGACAAAAACGTCGAAACCTTCATTCGCCAAAAGATCATGGATGCCTGGCCGCAAGACGGGATATTTGGCGAAGAACACGGCGCTGCCACCGGTGAGAGCGGGTTTGACTGGGTGATTGATCCAATTGATGGAACTACGAATTTCGTCAATGGCATACCGGTATGGACGATTGTTCTGGCCGGTGTCACCGAAGGGCGCACTGCGGTCGGTGTGATCCGGGATCCGAATATGGACGAAACCTTTGTGGCAACACGTGGAGAGGGCGCGACACTGAACGGTTCACCGATACACGTGGCCTCTGGGGTTGCTCTTCAGGACGGGACGGTTTCTGTGGGGTATTCGAACCGGATCGAAACTCGCCACGTCGTGCCGGTGGTCGCAGCGCTGATCGAGCGCGGTTCCATGTTTCACAGAAACGCCAGTGGTGCATTGTCATTGGCCTATGTCGCAGCCGGGCGACTTCTGGGTTATGTGGAAGAACACATGAACGCTTGGGATTGTCTGGCTGGGCAATTGTTGGTTACGGAAGCGGGTGGTGTTGTCGAAGATCAAGACGCCGACGCGATGATCCGCGACGGTGGGCGTGTGATCGTCGGAACGCCAGATGTATTTGAAAGCTTGCTGGAAATCGCAGAGAACGCTTGGGGTGCTTAACGTCTAGGCCATTGATAACCAAGTGGAATAAGGTCGTAGATTTGTCAGGCTTGCCTGCCAATAATGGCCTTGTGACGGTTGATCGTACTGGCGGTTAATCGGATTTCCAGAAAGTTCACACCACAACAATGTACCGACCGCGCCATGTGTAACGATTGCGAGGTCTCCGGCTCCATGGGCACGAATGATCTCCGACACTGCACGACGAATGCGCCTCTGAGCATCGGCCGCAGTTTCCCAACCGCGAAAGCTAATGTCCGGCTGGGCAAAGAATGCGTCGGCGGCCGCCTCGAACTTTTCCCGTGGCAGGAAACCTGTGGCACTCCGATCATTCTCGCCAAGATCCGGGTGGAAATATAAGGGCAACCCCAAGGGCGCAGCCAGAATCTCACCAGTGTCGCGAGCCTTTCGTTCGCTGCTGGCCCAGATATGGCTGACATTGGCCATAGCTTCACTGGCGGCAAAGGATGCGGCGCGCCAGCGACCTGTCGTGCTCAGACCCCATTCCGTAATGGGGGTATCCGGATCAATAACGACCTCGGGGTGAGTGATGATCAGTAAATTCGGCATCTAGTCAGGCAGAAGTACCGGTCCTTTGCCCGCAAACCCCATCCTGATTTCGGTACCCGGTGCAAGCGGTGCATCAACATCATCGTGGACCGCAAAAACCTGACCAAATGCGCCGGTCAGCGTGTATTCCATCCGCACGCCAACATAGGTTGCCTTGGCCACTGTAGCGGCGATGCCGTCATCAGAACCAATCACAAGGCGCGAGGGTCGTACAGCGATGGTCGCGGCCCCATTGGTCAAACCCCGACGCGGCAGAGTGTGACGGTATCCTTCGATCTCGATCGTTGCAATATCTCCGTCAGTTGCAATGATTTGACAGTTGAGCAGGTTTGCCTCGCCTATGAAATCGGCAACAAACCGGTCATTCGGGGCATCATAAAGCTCGCGAGGTGTACCCATCTGAGCGATCGCGGCGTTCCGCATCACAACAATCTCGTCCGAGACGGCCAGGGCCTCTTCCTGATCGTGGGTGACATAGACAACCGTCAATCCAAGGTCTTGCTGAATGGCCCGGATATCCTCGCGCACCTGGCGTCGCAGCTTGGCATCAAGGTTGGATAGCGGCTCGTCAAACAGCAGAACCTGTGGTTCAAGAACCAGCGCTCGCGCGACGGCGACACGTTGTTGCTGACCACCCGAGAGTTCGGAGGGAAGGCGATTGTCGAACCCCTTGAGCCCTACCAATTGCAAGCCATGCAAGGCGCGGCTGCGAGCCTCATCCTTGGCAAAGCCCGAGAATGTGAGGCCGTACATCACGTTCTCCAGCACGCTCATGTGGGGAAACAGCGCGTATGATTGAAACACCATTGATACGTCGCGATCTGTTGCGGGCAGTTTGGTGACGTCCCGGTCGCCAATCATAATCTTGCCAGAGCTTGCCATTTCTAACCCGGCGATCATGCGCAACGTCGTTGTTTTCCCACAGCCTGACGGACCAAGCAGCGTGACCAGTTTTCCCGCTTCGACATGAAGGTTAATGTTATCAACAGCCACAACGTTTTTGCCGAACACTTTCGACACGTTCTCGAACCGTACCGGCGCGGCCTTGGATTGCAGGCTCATGTCAAAATCTCCTAAACATTGGTGCGTGACTGCGTCATTCGACGCCCGATCTGAGTGCGACCAACGATCAGCTGCATCAACGCAACAACTGCCAGCATCACGAAGATAAGCGTCGTCGAATACGCAATGGCTAGACCATAGTCGTTATTCTCGACCCGCCCGATAATATAGCTGGTTGCCATGTCGTATTCGGCACTGACCAGAAAGATCACAGCCGAGATCGCCGTCATCGCACGGACAAAACTGTAAACAAGTGCGGCCAGTATCGCGGGGCGTAGCAGCGGCAGAATGATACGACGAAATGTCTGCCACGAGTTTGCACCAAGGGTCAGCGACGATTCATCAAGACTGCGGTCAAGTTGCGACATGCTGGCGATGCCCGCACGGACCCCAACCGGCATGTTGCGGAATATGAAGCTGATAACAAGGATAACGCCTGTGCCGGTTATTTCGATTGGCGGAACGTTGAAGGCAAGAATATAGCTGACACCAATCACCGTACCGGGGATAGCAAAGGACAGCATGGTTCCAAACTCGAAAGTGTTCTTTCCTGCAAAGCTCTGCCGGGTCAACAGGTAAGCCGTTACCAGCCCAACCGCCGCCGTCAGAGGTGCAGCAATTGCCGCAATGGTTATGGTGGTCCAGAAGCTGTCCCAAGCAGCGCCGGTCCAACGAATGCCCTCTTCTTCAAATCGAACAGAGAATGCAGTGACGTAGTGCTTTAGGGTCAGGGAGTTATTGACACCCCAAAGCTCGACCACACTGCCGTAGATGATCATTGCATAGACAATGATCGTGAACACCGCCCAGCCAAGGGCGAATACCAGCACGGGAACAGAAAGGCCTGTCGGCATCAAAGGGTGCACGCCTGCGTCGCCTTTGCCTGTTACGGTTGTATAGCTTTTCTTACCCAGCCAAACACGCTGTGCGTAAAAGGCCGAAAGGGTGAAAAACAGCAATACCATGGCCAGAACGGCGGCCCGTCCTTGGTCGTATTGCGCCCCTACGATGGCAAAGAAAATCTCGGTCGATAGAACGTCGAAATTCCCACCCAGAACAAGTGGGTTTCCGAAGTCGGCCATACTTTCGATGAAGCCCAAAAGAAATGCATTGGCAAGTCCGGGGCGCATCAGAGGCAGGGACACTGTCTTGAACGTTTGCCACCTGCTGGCGCGGAGAGTCTGTGCCGCTTCCTCCATAGATGGCGAGACGCCTTCCACCACGCCGATTAGAACGAGGAATGCAATGGGTGTGAACGCAAGGGCCTGTGCGATGAATATGCCTGGCATTCCGTACAGCCAGCGCGTTGGCTGCGTGCCGAACAGATCGGCGACGAACCGTGTGACTGAGCCTGACAGGCCAAAAAGCAGGATCAGCGCGAGCCCAATCACAAATGGCGGGGTGATGATCGGAAGAACAGTCAAAGCCCGCAGCATGCGCTTGTAGCGGAAACCCGAGCGGGTCACGACCAGTGCAAAGCACAAACCCAGGGCCGTCGTGACGAAGCCAACCAGGATGGCGAGAAACAGCGAGTTCCATGCCGCGCCGCACCTGGCGCCATAAAAACACCCCAACCCCCAAAGCCGGCCATCAAAGAACTTTGAGAAGAAGACAGCAATCGAATATGCGCCATCTTCAGTGACGAAAGCAGCGAACAGCATCTTGGCGATCGGAAAAAAGACAAAGACGGTGACGATAGTAATCACACCGCCAATCGCACTGACAACAAAGACGTCACCGTTGATGGCACCTCTTGCCGCAATGCCTTGGGTCAACAGGAACAGAAAGCTTGATGCGCAAATCATTGCACCATAGCCCATGCCGAACTGGCGATCGCCAAGTTCACCAAAATAGGCTACCAACCAATTGAAATTGAAACCCCTGATGCCAATCCCGAAGCCCTGTGCGATCAACCAGCCGAAGCCGAGTGCACCGGAAAGGATCAGAACACGGGCATAGAGCGGGTCAGATTTCGCTCGTTTCAACACCAGAAGGGGTAAGGTCAGGGCGATCAACAGCGGGGCAAGCCAAAGCTTCTCACCCTGTGCGATCAGGAATGCAGCGGGGGCATAATCTTCGTCAAACGGGTAGCCGTCAAAAAGCCATTCGAATGACCACAGGCCGCCGTCGACCATATACCACGGCAGCAGGCAAAACCCGACCCACCCGGCGATGACCCAAAAGATCAGAACCGGGCGGGTCTTTTTTGAAGTCTGGTCAGTCATTTACTGCGGCAGAACCGAAACCTCTTCGTCCCATTTCTGCAACAGACGTTTCCGTTCGTCTGAGGAACCATACTTTTTGAAGTCATAGTCAATCAGCTTGATCTGGCTCATGTCAGGCGCGCTTTCCGATGTTTCCGCGCTCTTGTTCGATGGCACCTGAAACGCGCTGACCTGAAGAGCAAGGTTCTGCGCCTCGGGCGACAGTGCCCAGTCATAGAACTTCTTCGCCTCTTCCTCGTTGCGGGCGCCTTCAATTATGGACATCGAGCCAATTTCGTATCCCGTACCCTCGCACGGCGCGACGACCTTGATCGGGAAACCCGATACGGCCTGCTTTACCGCATCATGCATGAAGACGATGCCAATCGTGTTCTCGCCACGACCGGCTGCTTTGATTGGTGCCGATCCGGATTTGGTATACTGGTTGATATTCGAATGCAGGCCTTTCATGAACTCAAAACCTTCATCCTCGCCAAAGATCTGCACCATCGAGGCCAGCGTCGTATAGGCCGTACCAGACGAGTTCGGGTTGGCCATCTGAACGTGGCCCTTGTATTCAGGCTTCAGCAGGTCTTTCCAACAGGCGGGTTCAGGCAGGTTGTTGGCCGCCAGCAAGTCTGCGTTATAGCCATACCCAAGTGCGCCGGAATAGATACCTATCGTTCTGTTTCCGGCACTCTCGGCCTGGAAAATCGCCCAATCATGAAGCTGGTCGCGCATTGGCGACATGTATTCCATTGTCAGGCCCTCTTCAGCGGCCTGCAAATGCGGGTCACCCGTGCCGCCCCACCACACGTCTCCTTTCGGGTTTGAGCTTTCGGCACGGATTTGAGCAAAAGTTTCACCTGACGACTTACGCGTCATGTTGACGTCGATGCCCGTCGCATCTTCGAAGCTACGCGCCATGAGTTGGCACCAGTCTTCCTGCGCGGAGCAATAGAGTGTCAGCTTGTCCGCCTGCGCTGCCGACATAGATGCGGCTATTGCAATCAGCGACCCGACGGCCGTGGATGTAAGTTTTTTCATTATCATTCCTCCCTTTGGTTATTTTGCGCCCAGTATTTTTTGTTTTGTCAGGCGCTTTCTCATCCAGCTTTTCGAAGCTTGTTAATGACAGACTGGGCGTTCTGATTGCCCGTCAGATTTTTCAGAATACTTGAGAGATCTCTTTCTTCCACCAGCTTTGCCGCTTTCCCCGGTGAAAACCAGTGACGTGTCCGTTCGTCCCGTTCTTTCCAACGCCGTTTCAGTTTTTCAACTACCATGGGATAGAGGGTTACGCGGCAACGAACGCTATTCGCGCCCTCAAAGCGTTTGTCATAGAAAAAATGACCAACTGGCTGTTTCGAGATTGCCCCGACTGCACCTGCTTCTTCCAGTGCTTCAATTTCGGCGGCATGCCAGGGTTTCTTTCCTTCCATCAACCAACCTTTTGGGATGACCCACCGTCCTGTATCGCGCGAAGTCACCATCAGAACACGCAGCTTTCCATCCCTGTCCCAGCGCATCGGAAGCGCTGCAATCTGGTCTGTTATGTTGCCGTCGCTCATGCTGCCCTCAATGACACGGTATCAAAAGCGCAACCAGAATAACCTTCAGTCGTTAATGGTGGTCCTTGGGTTTTCACTTTGAAACGGTTCAATTCACACATTCTTGCCTTGCGCTTTAGACTCTTCCGAATTGTCACAACCTACTGAGGGTTATGCAACAAAAATTATTGCATTATGCCCGAAATCCCACAAAGGTGGGGCTTGAAACCTGATTGGGTTGTTGGATGTCCAAAACGAAAATACGTGCCGAAACGATTGAAAAGGGTCGGGGTAGGGTAAAGAAATCCGACCGGCGCCAGCAAATACTGCTGGAGTTGAAGCTTCGCCCGCACGTTCGCATCAATGAATTGGCCCAGCGTTTCAACGTCTCTAACGAGACGGTGCGCAGGGATTTTGACGCCCTGTCGAATGACGGCCTGATCGCACGCGCGCACGGAGGGGCATCTGCCCCGGCACAAGGGCATTATCCAGGTCTGGACGAGCGAGCCAACGCGCGGATTGAGGAACGCGAACGCATAGGTATCAGCGCGGCGGGGTTGGTACGCGATGGTGAAACGGTCATGATCGATTCCGGTTCGACCACAATCGAAATGGCCCGTGCATTGGCCTATCTCGGCACTCCTTGCACAGTGATTACGAATTCTATTCCGGTGGCAATGACCCTCGGCCATGGGGCTGCCGAGGTTTTGCTTTGTCCAGGAGAATATCTGGCAACCGAATCTGCGACGATTGGAACCGAAACGCTGGAATTCCTGTCTCGGTTCAATGTCGACAGATGCATGATCGGCTCGTCGGGTTTTTCGGTTGAAGGCCCTTCAGAAACCGTGCGCGGTTTTGCGGCTGTCAAAAGAATGATGCTGACGCGCGCAGCAAATCGACATCTTTTAATCGATTCAGGGAAATTTGGCCGTAAAGGCCTGTCTCAGGTCGGAGACCTGACCAGCCTGGATTCCATAGTTTCCGACACGAAACCAACAGGAGAATTGCTTAACGCGATCAACGGTGCCGAGGTTGATGTTCTCGTCGCCCCGTAAACACTGAAACGAATGACGAACAGCGGACTGCAAAAAGACCGCGCATGACTGGGAGGAAAACATGAAGATAGACATCAGATTATTGATTGGGGCATCGGCAATTTCGCTTATGTCGCTTTCCGGCACAGCTTCGGCGCAAGATTGCCCGAGGGGTGATCTGGACGAGCGATTTTGCGACGTGGATGGGGATTTGATTGCGGATATCCCCACTGATCCCAATGAGTGGATTGATCCTGACACCTTGATTTTTGCGTATACACCGGTTGAGGATCCGGCGGTCTACCGGGATGCTTGGGTTGAGTTCATTGACCATCTTGAAAGTGTAACTGGCAAAAATGCCCAGATATTTCCAGTTCAATCGAACGCGGCGCAAATTGAGGCTATGCGCTCTGGACGTTTGCATATTTCGGGTTTCAACACTGGATCTAACCCTTTGGCAGTGAATTGTGCCGGTTTCCGCCCATTTACAATTATGGCGTCGGAAGATGGACATTTCGGCTACGAGATGGAATTGATCACATTTCCAGGATCAGGTGTGGAGTCGGTAGAAGACATCAAGGGCGGTAAGCTTGCTTTCTCGTCGCCCACGTCGAATTCGGGTTTCAAAGCGCCATCTGCTATCCTGAAGGGTGAGTATGACATGCTTGCAGATCGTGATTTTGAACCAGTCTTCTCAGGCAAGCACGACAATACTGTTCTCGGTGTGGCCAACAAGGATTATCCTGCAGGTGCTGTCGCCAATTCTGTGATGCAGCGTATGATCGCACGAGATGTTATCAGTGCTGATCAAGTTGTGTCGATCTACAAGTCTCAAACCTTCCCGACTACTGGTTTCGGCACTGTTTACAACCTTCCGCCCGAGCTTCAGGACAAGATTAAAGAGGCCTTCTTCACGTTTGATTGGGAAGGAACCGCGTTACAGGCAGAGTTCTCCAAGTCCAACGAGGCCCAGTTTATCGATATGAACTACAAGGACTTTTGGGACGTCATTCGGAAAATTGACGCGGCAAACGGCGTCTCCTACGCCTGCCAATAAGCCTTGGTCAATCCGGCGGGCCTGAATAGGCCCGCTAATCACCCTAATCGGGGGTAATTTATGCTGCGTCTTCAAAAGCTAACAAAAACCTACAAGACCGGAGATCAGGCACTGAAGGCCGTCGATCTTGAGGTTCCCAAAGGGCAGGTGCTTGCACTGATCGGACCCTCGGGCGCGGGTAAATCGACCATGATCCGCTGCATAAACCGTTTGGTTGAGCCCACAAGCGGCGGTGTTCTTCTGGACGACATGGATCTGACCAAACTCGGCTCGGGTGCGTTGCGGAAAGCACGCCGCGAAATGGGTATGATCTTTCAGGAATATGCCCTAGTCGAACGCCTCACCGTGATGGAAAACGTATTGTCCGGTCGGTTAGGGTATGTCGGTTTCTGGCGCAGCTTTCTGCGGCGGTATCCGCAGTCCGATGTGGACGAGGCTTTCCGCCTTCTGGACCGCGTGGGACTGTTGCATATGGCTGACAAACGCGCGGACGAGTTATCAGGTGGTCAACGCCAAAGGGTCGGTATCTGCCGCGCTCTGATCCAGAACCCAAAGTTGTTGCTGGTCGATGAACCGACCGCGTCGCTGGATCCGAAGACCAGTCGTCAGATCATGCGGTTGATCACCGAACTGTGTCAGGAACGCGGGCTGGCGGCCATTATCAACATCCATGACGTGGCACTAGCCCAGATGTTTGTTCCCCGTGTCGTAGGCCTCCGCTTTGGCGAAATCGTTTTTGATGGTCTCCCAACAGGGCTCACCCCGGAAAAGCTGACCGAGATTTACGGCGAGGAAGACTGGGAAGCGACCATCGAAAAAGTGGATGAGGATGAAGATGTCGAGGCCGCAGAATGAGCCATCGAGAACTTGACGACATGCTGGGAAAAGGTTGGCGCAAACCGGCCTTTATCAAAAACACGTTGCTGCGCAGGGCATTGATACTTGGGTTTTTCGCTTACCTGATCGCGGCTTTCATGACCATCGATGTTGATTGGGGAAGGGTCTATGAGGGACTGGACAGGGGATGGGCGTTCGTCCTTGCCTTTACCAGCCCGGATTTCATTTCACGGTGGTCAGATATCTGGGCCGGCCTTCTGGAAAGCATTGTGATGACCGTGGCCGCGTCGGTTGTTGGTATCCTGATTTCGATCCCGATTGGATTGGGGGCTGCACGTAATATCGCCCCGTTGCCAATCTACATAATTTGCCGCGGCATTGTCGCGTTAAGCCGGGCGCTGCAGGAAATTATCGTTGCTATTTTGCTTGTGGCCATTTTCGGATTTGGCCCGCTGGCAGGATTTCTGACGCTGTCCTTCGCGACAATTGGATTTCTTTCCAAGCTCTTGGCTGAAGATATCGAGGCGATGGACAAAGTTCAGGCAGAGGCGATCCAGGCCTCTGGTGCAAGATGGCTGCAATGGATCAACTACGGGGTTCAGCCTCAGATCATGCCTAGGCTTGTGGGTCTTTCCATGTACCGGATCGATATCAATTTCCGGGAAAGCGCTATTCTCGGGCTGGTGGGGGCAGGCGGCATTGGCGCGACACTGAACACTGCTTTTGATCGATATGAATATGACACGGCAGCCGCCATTCTGATCCTTATCATCGGGATCGTCATGGCCCTTGAATACCTTTCGGGGATTATCCGCGCGAGGGTTCAGTAATGCCTGTTCTTGAACGCGACGATACAAAAATCTGGCGCAGGCGGACGACGGGCCAAAGCCTGGTTCGCTGGTTTGGCTGGCTTTTGGGCGTAGCGATTTTTGTCTACTGTTGGCAGCTCATTTCAGAATCGACAACCTGGTTTTTTGTCTGGGACGCGCCCCGTATCGCCAACGATATATGGACCCGAGCAACGCCGCCCAAATGGGACTATATCACCCAGTTGGGTCGCCCGATCTGGGATACCCTGAACATTGCTACTCTGGGCACGATCATCGCTCTGTGCTTGGCTGTACCTGTTGCCTTTTTGGCGGCCCGCAACACTACTCCGTCGGCGTTGTTCATCCGCCCCATTGCCTTGTTGGTCATTGTCTCGACCCGCTCAATCAACTCGCTGATCTGGGCGCTGCTATTGATCGCTATAATTGGACCGGGCGTGTTCGCAGGTGTCATAGCAATCGCCATCCGTTCAATCGGGTTCTGCGCTAAACTTCTTTACGAAGCGATTGAAGAGATTGATCACGGTCAGGTCGAGGCGATCACAGCCACCGGTGCTTCGCGGTGGCAAGTCATGGCGTATGGGATCGTTCCGCAAATCCTGCCAGCATTTGCCGGAATTGCAGTCTTTCGTTGGGATATCAACATTCGCGAGTCCACAGTGCTTGGGCTGGTTGGCGCCGGTGGCATCGGGTTGCAGCTTTCGGCCTCGCTTAACGTTCTGGCGTGGCCGCAAGTGAGCCTGATCCTAATTGTAATTCTTTTTGCGGTCATGATCAGCGAGTGGGTTTCGGCAAAAGTACGAGGAGCGATCATTTGACCGGATTCTCAGCGCAAGAGGCTTTCAAGGCTTACGAAGCCGTCCGGCACCGCCTTCCAGATATTGAACCGAACGACGTGAGCTATCGTCGTATCGAGACTCTTTCCGAAATTAAGGATGAGTTTGACGTGTTTCTTCTGGATGCGTTCGGGGTTCTTAATATAGGCGACACGGCGATCCCCGAAACGCCCGAACGGATCAAGTCACTGAAGGCTGCGGGCAAACGTGTCTTGGTGGTGTCGAATGCCGCTGGGTTTCCCCACGCCACGCTGTTGGAGAAATACACCAGACTGGGATATGACTTCGCGCCGCAGGATGTGATCACCAGTCGGGCTACGTTGCTGTCCGGGCTGAATGGCCAACGTGGGCTGCATTGGGGTTTGATGGCGACACCCAGCGCCGGTCTTCGCGACTTGGAAGGTTTGAAATTAACCTATCTGGAGGATGACCCGCAGCCCTACGAATCTGTTGATGGTTTTCTGATGATCGGGTCAGCCGCCTGGACCGAAGCCCGGCAGGCGATGTTGGAGGCGGCATTGCTAAGCCGCCCCCGCCCGGTATTGGTGGGCAACCCGGATATCGTTGCCCCGCGCGAGTACGGCTTTTCCAAAGAACCAGGTCTTTTCGCACACCGTTTGGCCGACCGGACAGGTGTAGCCCCGCAATTTTATGGAAAGCCATTCGGCAATATCTATGATCTTGCTTTTCAGCGACTTGGGCCTGTCAACAAATCCCGCGTTCTGATGGTGGGTGACAGTTTGCATACTGACATTCTGGGCGCGCGTCATGCCGGAGTGGCTTCGGCACTTGTCTCGGATTTTGGTTTCTTCGCCGGGCATGATGTCGAGGAAGCGATCAAACAGGCAGCGATCGTGCCGGATTTTGTTGTGACCCGACCTTGAGATTTTGAAGTAATGCGAATTGTAGGAGGAGCGTCCGGGCAGTGTTGGGTTAATTCACCTTTGATTTGCAGGAAGCTCGCGTAATGATGATTATGTTACTTTTACGGAGACGCATCCAGTCGGCGAATTTTACCTAACCGAGGTAATACTCACAGTCACGGAAACTCGAAACTGGTTTTTCCGCATCCTAACAATCTAGAACTCAATGCTAAGGGTCACTTTCGAGAACTCAAACCATCTCAGGCTGGAAACACCGCTGTTTTCTTGACTGTTCCATAAACAAAGCTGGTGTCGATCGAAGCTATCCCGCCGATCGGGTGAATTCGGTTTCGAATAAAGTCTTCGTATGCTTCGAGGTCCGATACCAATACCCGCAACTGGTAATCCATTGCGCCGGTCAGCACGTGGCATTCTAGAACTTCATCGATCATCCGAACGCGTTTTTCGAATTTCTGCACATCTGTTTCATTGTGCCGCTCAAGCCGGATGCGGACAAAGACGGTTATCGCCATCCCGTATGCAGCAGCGTCCACATCGGCACTGTATCCCTTGATGACACCGCTGGCCTCAAGGTTTTTGACCCGCCGCAAACACGGTGAAGGAGACAGATTGACCTCATCAGCAAGATCCTGGTTCGTCATACGCCCGTCCCGCTGCAACGCTCGAATGATCTGCCTGTCTTTGGCGTCCATCTTCTCTCCATTTTTTAGCATAATATGCCAATGTAGGCCCTCAACGTGGCATTATTCGCAACCCATTGCTCAAAGTAAAGGCGCAAAGTGATAGCGACTTAGATCAGGAGCCCACCGTGACCCACACAACCGGATTTGCCACTCGCGCCATTCATCATGCCTACAACCCATTTGAAAATGATGGTGCGCTGACACCGCCCCTCCACTTGACCTCAACCTTCTCCTTCGAAACCGCAGAGGCAGGCGGTGAGATGTTTGCCGGCGAGCGCGCAGGTCATATCTATAGCCGGATATCGAACCCTACATGTGACCTTCTTGAAAAGCGCATTGCAGTTCTGGAAGGTGCCGAGGCTGGGCTCGCGCTTTCCAGCGGGATGGGCGCAATTACCGCCGTATTTTGGACCCTGTTGTCGCCAGGTGACGAAGTCATTGTCGACAAAACACTCTATGGCTGCACATTCGCTTTCATGCGCCACGGTCTGGCAAAATGGGGTGTCACTATTACCCATGTTGACATGACGGACCCCGCGAACCTGAAAGCCGCTGTTTCCGAAAAAACCCGTGTCGTCTACTTCGAAACCCCAGCCAATCCAAACATGCGCTTGGTGGATATCGCCGCCAGTTCAGAGATCGCACATTCTGTCGGTGCGCAGGTTGTGGTCGACAATACATATGCCAGCCCCTATCTGACCCGCCCGATTGAGCACGGCGCGGACATCGTCCTTCACTCCGCCACCAAATATCTGGGCGGGCATGGCGATGTGGTCGCGGGTCTTGTGGTCGGAACCGCCGAGCAGATTTCTGAGATCCGGCTTGTCGGCATGAAGGACATGACAGGCGCAGTGATGGCACCATTCAACGCAATGCTGATCCTGCGTGGGCTGAAGACACTGAACCTGCGACTGGATCGCCACTGTGCGTCCGCCAAGGTTGTTGCCGATTACCTTCAGGCACACCCTGCCGTCAGTGAGGTGTATTTCCCGGGGCTTGAGAGTTTTGCCCAGCACGATGTCGCACGACGCCAGATGTCGCAGCCGGGGGCCATGATCGCCTTTGAAGTCAAGTCTGGCCTGTCCGGTGGCATCAAGTTCATGAACCGCCTGAACATGATCCAGCGCGCCGTGTCCTTGGGGGACGCAGAAACCCTAATCCAGCACCCGGCATCCATGACCCATTCGACGTATACTGCGGAAGAACGAGCAGAACATGGAATCAGCGATGGCCTGATCCGACTTTCCGTCGGGTTGGAAGACGTTGAAGATATCCTTGCAGATTTAGAGCAAGCTTTGCCCTACCCTGCCCGCAGTGCCGCCTGAGTCCCGGAGACCACCATGCCGTATGATCCCAACCAGTTGAAAATCGTTGAACAGCGTCTGCTGTGGCTGTCGCATTGGATGATCCACCATGCCAACCATATCCGGCCCAAGGTTGATGGGATAAAGGTCGGTGGTCATCAAGCGTCGTCTGCGTCGATGGTTTCGATCATGACTGCGCTCTACTTTTCGGCTTTACGGCCCGAAGATCGGGTTGCGGTAAAACCGCATGCGTCACCGATTTTCCACGCGATGCAGTACCTCATGGGCAACCAGACCCGCGAGAAGATGGAAAACTTTCGCGGGTTTGGTGGCGTGCAAAGCTATCCCAGCCGGACAAAGGACATCGATGATGTCGACTTCGCGACAGGTTCGGTAGGTTTGGGTGTCGCGATCACCTCGTTTGCTTCGATCATTCAGGACTACGTCAAGGCCAAAAACTGGGGGGCAGATGCCCCGATGGGGCGAATGGTGGCGCTTGTAGGCGACGCTGAGCTGGATGAAGGCAACGTATACGAGGCATTGCAGGAAGGCTGGAAAAATGGCCTGCGCAACACGTGGTGGATTATCGACTACAACCGGCAGTCACTTGATGGCATCGTTCGTGAAGGATTGTTCGAACGGATTGAGAAAATCTTTGATGCCTTCGGATGGGATGTTGTGCGCGTGAAGCACGGCGTGTTGCAGCGTGCGGCCTTCAAAGAACCTGGCGGTGATCGGCTGCGAGACTGGATTGATGCCTGCTCGAACCAGGAATACTCGGCCCTGACGTTCATGGGCGGCGAGGTTTGGCGAAAGCGCCTCATGGACGATCTTGGGGATCAGGGGGATGTGACGGCGCTGATCGAGCGGCGCACAGATGCCGAACTCGCTGCATTGATGGAAAACCTCGGCGGCAACTGCGTTGAGACCATGGCCCAAACCTTTGCTGCCATCGAACATGACCGCCCTACTTGTTTCTTGGCCTACACGATCAAGGGATGGGGTACGCCAATTGCGGGCCACAAGGACAACCACGGTGGGCTGATGAACAACAGCCAGTTCGTCGCGTGGCAAGAACACATGGGCGTGCCTGCCGGTGAGGAATGGGAGCCACTTGCGGCAGTGCAGGACCCGGAAGCGCTGAAAGACTTTCTGTCGAAAGTTTCCTTCTTTGCCAAAGGTCCGCGACGCTATTTCGATGACAAGCTGGATGTTCCATCTATTGACATCGACACAAGCCGCGAAATCTCGACCCAAATGGCTTTCGGCAAGATTTTGGATGACTTGTCGAAGGGCGACAGTCAATTGGCCGAGCGTATCCTGACGACATCCCCTGATGTCACAGGGACAACAAACCTTGGCCCCTGGGTAAACCGGCGCAAACTGTTTGCCAGATCCGAGCAAGCCGACGCTTTTATTGAACACCGTATCCCCTCGACGGCCAAATGGGAATTTACTCCTGAAGGGCAACATATCGAGCTTGGTATTGCCGAGATGAACCTCATGTTGCTTCTCGGTGCTGCGGGCCTTTCGCATTCCCTGTTCGGCAAGCGGCTTATCCCGATCGGTACTGTGTATGACCCCTTTGTCAGCCGCGGCCTCGATGCGCTCAATTATGCTTGTTATCAGGATGCGCGCTTTATGCTGGTCGGCACGCCTTCGGGCATTACGCTGGCCCCAGAAGGCGGCGCACATCAATCCATTGGCACACCGTTGATCGGGATGAGTCAGGACGGTCTGGCGGCCTTTGAGCCAGCCTTTGCCGATGAACTGGCCGTGATCATGGAATGGGCCTTTGATTATCTTCAGCGCGACGGCGAAGGGCAGCCGGACGAACGCACCTGGCTGCGTGACGAAACAGGCGGTTCGGTTTATCTGCGCTTGACGACAAACCCGATTGAACAGCCTGGCAAACGCGTGGACGATGAGTTCCGTCAAGGTGCCATTGATGGTGCATACTGGTTGCGGAGGCCGGGCCCGAATTGCGAGGTCGTAATCGCTTATCAAGGGGCCGTTGCACCCGAAGCGATCAAAGCCACTGGCGTGATGGGCGAAGGACGCAAAGACATCGGAGTGCTGGCGGTGACTTCAGCAGATCGGCTAAACGCCGGGTGGACGGCAGCGCAACGGGCGCGTTCGCGCGGCAATCAGACGGCTCGGTCCCACATCGAAACTTTGATGTCCGGTCTGCCGCGCCACTGCAAGCTGGTTACCGTGATTGACGGACACCCCGCGACATTGTCTTGGCTGGGTGCCGTACAGGGACATCAGACCATCCCATTAGGGGTCGAACATTTTGGCCAGACAGGGACAATCGGCGACCTCTATCGGCACCATAGCATTGACGCGGACTCCATCCTGGAGAAGGTGAACGGTCTGACCCATGGCAAGGCTTTGCTTCGCACATGAGCGGCGGTATTGGGCGTCGCAGCTAGGGGCCCTTACCCTCCGGGTATTTGGGCCCTTTGTGCTGGCGCGCCCTTGGGTTCGAAACCCGGAACGAAAGGCACCTTGTTCGAGCCAAACTTTTGGGATCTGAGAAGAATTGCCGTTCGGGACTAAAGAAGAAATCCGCACGCCTTTGCTTCTGTCACTACAGGTGCTCAAAACTGTCGCAGGTATGGACCGCCATGAAAATCAATTTTGCGTGCATTAAGTCGGCCTATTTACGCTATCCGGTCGGTTTATTGGCGATAATCTTTTTCATGTATGCGCTTAATAAAAATGCGTCTGGCCTTCGAGAAGGTAACTCTTGAATTGCCGTTAATATTGTAGTTTGCAGGAGGCGCTCCGGTACGCGCTTGCCCCAAAAAGAACACTTTATTCGAACAGTTTCAGCGCAATCAATAACACCTAATTTCTAAGACTGAATAATGGCCACCGTTACAACAATCCCCAGACCTTCCGTAAGTTCTCCGCTCAGCTCTATCCAGGGTACCTATGCATATGGTGACGGGAATCCGTCGACCACGACGGTGATTTCCTACAGTTTCGGGCATTTCTCTGATACACTGGCTTGGTCATCGGAGTATAAGGCGGAGTTCCGTGCGGCGCTGGCCGCAATAGAAGCCGTTGCAAACATTAATTTTGTCGAAGTCACCTCCGGTTTCGCCGACTTGGTTGAGGTTATTGCGCCTTCTTCATTCTTTGATAACCCGCGAACTCTCGGATTTCATTATTCGCCATCGAACGGGACGTCCTATGGTGCGTTCAATACGTCATACTGGACTGCTTCTTTCAACGGAAACGGTGATCCGGGCGGGTATTTCTTTACCACTTTGGTCCATGAATTAGGTCACGCCCTCGGGTTGGGCCATCCTCATGACACCGGATTGGGAACAACCGTGTTGAGCGGTGTAACGTCGCCATTCGACTCGTTTGGCGCAGCGAACCTCAATCAGGGTATCTATACCGTGATGTCGTATAACGATGGATGGACTTCACAAAACGGGGGGCTGCACTTTAACGCCACGTACGGTGGTTCAACGGGGCTTGGGGCTTTGGATATTGCCGCGTTGCAGGCCATGTATGGGGCGAATACATCGCACAATTCCGGGGGCAACACCTACACGCTTCCCTCTGCAAACGTCGCAGGAACTGGGTACCAAGCCATTTGGGATACTGGTGGAATTGACACGATCCAGCATGTAGGCAGTTCGAACGCACAGATCGACCTAAGGGCTGCCACCTTGGATTATTCCGTCACGGGCGGTGGGGCGGTTTCCTTTGCCGCTGGGGTAAAAGGTGGTTTCACAATCGCGCACGGCGTTGTGATTGAAAACGCGTCGGGCGGGTCGGGCGCTGATATCATTATCGGAAACACTGCGCAGAACGTCTTGCGTGGGAACGACGGAAACGACACCATTCACTCGCTGTCCAACGGAAGCAACAACAACACCATCTATGGCGGCCAAGGCAATGATATCATTTTTGTGGCCCAAGGTACCGGCGCTGACCAAGTCTTTGGGGACCAAGGCAATGATCTGGCTGTCGTGCGAAGCAACGCAGGCACGTTTACAGGTGGAACCGGCACAGACACTGTCAGATTTGTCAGCGCGATAAGTAACTATTTATTCTTTGAAAACGGCGTCTTATACGAGTTTTTGGACGTCATCACGCGAACAACCTTCACGATTGCAGACGACGTAGAGTTGGTCCAGTTTCTTGACGGGCTACAGCAGTATTCCCGGTCGAATATCAAGTCTGCGATGCAGCTTTCAGATATCGATACTCAGGGAACAACGTTACAACATGCCAGCCAAGGGCTTTATGTGCTGGATGGCGGCAGTTCGAACATTGCTTTGATTTACGGTGGTCAGTCTATTGGGCAAAACTCGCTTGCAGGCTGGCAGGCACTTCAGGCCGAAGCATCGGGCGGTGGCTACAAGGTGCTGTGGCAAAATGCGAACGGATCATATGCCGAATGGACCACGGATACTTCGGGCCAATATGTTAGCGGGACCGGCATCGCCAATGTCGTGGATGTCGAGGCCTTTTATGGTGTTGATCTGAACAATGACGGCCAGACCGGCCACGTCACAACCAATATCGAGACCAGCGGGTCGACAGCATTCGCGTCATCAACTCGTGGTGAATATCTGATCAACGGTACCATCGGCCTGTCGTACAATGGCAATGCAATTGGGCCAGACAGCCTGCCGGGTTGGCAGGCACTTCAGGCCGAAGCATCGGGTGGCGGTTACAAGGTGCTGTGGCAAAATGCGAACGGATCATATGCCGAATGGACCACGGATGCTTCGGGACAATATGTTAGCGGGACCGGCATCGCCAATGTCGTGGATGTCGAGGCCATTTATGGTGTTGATCTGAACAATGACGGCCAGACCGGCCACGTCACA
>NZ_JBXWQZ010000055.1:0-33108 GCF_059612645.1 Ruegeria sp. YKSF131
GACCCTGACACCCGTCGAGCTGTTGCGGCAAAACGCTCCGGCCACCCGTCCCATAATCGCCCTCAGCGAAGGCAACGACCCCCGCATCACCAAAGGAGCCCTCAACGCGCAGAGGGGAGGGTCGTGCTGCTTTGAAACACACGCTCAGCAGGAAGGTATGATGTCATGACACCCCAGGTCCTAAATCTCTTCGGTGCGCCCGCAACAAGCAGCGAACGGCGCCTGGCCGATCTTCCGGACCGCGTTGTCGAAGGCGATCCGCATCACCAGATCGGGGTGCATTTTACCAGTCCGGACGGCAAGTTGTCTGCGGGCACATGGACCTCGACGCCCGGAAAATGGCATGCGTTCACGGACAAGGACGAATATTGCTATATTGTCAAAGGCCATTGCGCTTTGATCCACGAAGACGGCAACCGTCAGGATTTTCGCGACGGGGCGAGTTTTCTGATCCCGAATGGGTTTCGCGGCTATTGGGAAGTCATTGAGGAAACGACGAAGCACTTTGTGATCCGGGATTGCACCTAAGACCCACTAGGTGATCTGAAGCGCAGAAGCCGTTACGCGGGAAGGTGGTTCTTGCGGTAAAGGCGTCGCATGATCATGGGCGTCAGGTACATCGGGATCTGATACGCGCCGATGAATGCCATGATCGGGGCGGTGACATCAGGTGGCAGGGCAACAAAGAAAATGGCGATGTTCCGGTTTCCCGCGATGATCGATATCGCGGTAGATTTGTCTGCGGGGAGCCGGTTTCGGCTCAGGTGAAATGCAACGGCTTGTGCCCCGAAATTGGCCAGACAGGCGAGCGCGATCCAGAAGGTTGCAATGGCGGGATTGTTCAGGGCCGTGGCGCTGACCGATGGCATCAGCCCGATGACAAAGACGGCCAGGGTGAGCGTTCCCAACCCTTCGAGGTTCAGCAGCGTTGCGGGTGAAGGTGCGCGCAGAACTGTGCGCCGTATGACGATGGCGGTACCGGTTGCAGTTACGATGGTCAGCAGCAAGTGCAACCCGGCCCGCACGACAGATTGAATATCCCCCAGTTCAGGCATGAGCAGAAATACCGGCAACGCGGTCAGCGGCAACAGCGCCGTACCCACAACCATCAGCCGCATCGCGTGTTCAGGCGGATGGCCCATCATCAGGCACATATTGGGACTGCCTGAAATGGACGGGGCCGCCGCCATGATCAGCAGGGACAAAAGGACAGGCGTTCCAGTCCATCCGCCCGCGAACCCGATGGCCAGCACGATCAGCGGCATCACGAATTGAAACCCGATGACTGTGAATGCAACCTTCTGCAGATCACTCAGCGACCCGAGAATGGTTTCAGGGTTCATCCTGAGGACTGTGACGAACAGCAACAACACGACCAGTGGCGGCAGCAGGTTTCGCATCGGCTCGGCCAGGGACGGCAGCAGAAGGCCAGCCGCCAGCCCGGCGATCAGTACATGAGGGCCATGACGCGCCGCCAGATGTAACGGGTTCAAGGCTGTTCTACCCACCCGGGCCTTGGCGCAGATTTTCCGGCAGCCAGGTCGCCAGATCCGGGAACCAGATGAGGATGAAAACCATCAATACCATGATCAGGAACATCGGGATCGCTGCACGCGCGATATAGCTCATCTCGTGGTTTGTCATGCCCTGCATCACGAACAGGTTGAATCCGATCGGTGGTGTGATCTGTGCCATCTCGACAACAACCACGATGAAGATGCCGAACCAGATAAGGTCGATCCCGGCGTCACGGATCATCGGTTCAACCACGGCCATCGTCAACACGACCGAGGATATCCCGTCCAGAAAGCATCCCAGAATGATGTAGAATACCAGCAATACCATCAACAGCTCGAACCGTGTCAGGTCCCATCCGGCGATCAGGTCGGCCAGTCCGCGCGGCAGGCCGGTGAACCCCATCGACAGCGACAAAAAGGCCGCCCCCGCAAGGATCAGGGCGATCATCGCACTGGTGCGCGTGGCCCCCATCAGGCTTTCGGTAAAGGTCTTCCAGGTCAGCGACCCTTGACCGGCGGCCAGCAAAAGCCCGCCAATCACGCCGAAAGCGGCGGCTTCGGTCGCGGTAGCATAGCCCAGATACATCGATCCGATGACAACGGTGATCAGCAGGATCACAGGCAGCAGAAAGCGTGAGTTTTTGACTTTCTCAGAAAAGCTCAGCTTGCTTTCGTCGTTTGGGTTCCAGTCCTTACCCAGCTTGGAATACAGCGCGACATATCCCATGAACATCGCCGCAAGAACAAGGCCGGGGAGGATACCGGCGAAGAACAGCTTGGTGATCGATTCATTGATCGTCACCCCGTATACGATCAGAGTCAGAGAGGGTGGGATCATAAGCCCCAATGTTGCGGCACCGGTCAATGTTCCGATGATCATCCGCTCGGGGTAATTGCGCTTGCGCAACTCGGGGATCGACATTTTTCCGACGGTCGTCAGGGTTGCCGCCGACGACCCCGAGACAGCGGCAAAGACAGTACATCCAACGATATTCGTATGCACCAGACCACCGGGCAGGGGGGCCATCCAGGGCGACAACCCCTTGAACATGTCCTCGGACAATCGCGTTCGGTACAGGATCTCGCCCATCCAGATGAACATCGGCAGGGCGGTCAGGGTCCACGAGGACGATGCCGACCAGATGGTCGTTATCATGACATCGCCCACGGGGCGTGTCGTGAACAGCTCCATCCCGACCCAGGCGACACCCATCAGGGCCAGTCCGACCCACACACCGGTGCCCAACAAGGTAAAAAGCACAAAGAGGAAGAGGATGATAACAGCCAGGTTTTCCATGCGTTTACTCTCCGTGGCTCTGATCGGCCAGATCGCGGACGATGCGATGTTCACCGCGGAACAGGACGTGGATCAGGTGATCCGTCAGGGCGATGGCAAGGATCACGGCACCGATCAGCATCGCGGATTGAGGGATCCAAAGGGCGGTTCTATCCTGTCCTTGACTGACATCGTTGAACTTCCAGCTCCAGTAGACAAAGCGATAGGCATACCAGCAGAAATACCACATGACGGCGGTAGCGATTCCAAAGCACCAGACTTCAAGAATGCGCCGAACCCTGTCCGGCACTGCGTTCAGCAGGATCGATACACGGATGAGGCTGCCCCGGTTCAGCGCGTTGGCAAACGCCAGAAAAGAGGCGGCAGCCATCGCATAACCGGCATAGTCCGGTGCGCCCGGAAACACTTCGCCGGTCCAGCGGGCCAGCATCTGCACCACGATCAGCAGCAATATGGCAATCAGGCTGATCGCCGCCAGAACCCCTGCTGCCAGATAAATGAAATCCAATACGGACCGAAGCCCTCGCAAAACTGCCATGCCGTCCCCGCTGTGTTCTGATTGGATTTGAAACGGGCGGCAGGATATGCCGCCGCCCGTCCGGTAAGGATCACTGAGACGCGTGGAACGCGTCGACGATGGCCTTGCCTTGGTCCCCGGCGGCCTCTAGCCATTCATTGGTCATGGTCACACCGATTTCTTTCAATTCCTTCACCATCTGATCCGATGCCGGGCCAACGGTCATGCCGCCATCCCGCAGGCCTTGCAAGGTAAAGCCGGTGTATTCCTTGGCACGCCAGTTCCCGGCATATTCCGCCAGCTCAGCACAGCCTTTGATGACGTTCTTGTTGGCATCGGATACACCAGACCAGACGTCGGAATTGACCATCACGTAGTTGCGCGGCAGCCAGGCGTCGACCTCGTAGAAATAGTTCAGGCTTTCCCAAACCTTGCGGTCATACCCGGTCGAACCCGACGATATCATCGAATCCGCCACGCCCGTTGCAAAAGCCTGACTGATTTCAGCCGCTTCGATGGTAACCGGCAGCATCCCGGTCAACTCGGCCAGCCGTGAAGTGGCGTTGTTGTACGAGCGGAACTTGATGCCCTTCATCTCGGCGACCGAGTTTACCTCATTTTTGAAATACAGACCTTGCGGAGGCCACGGTACCGCATAAAGCAGCGTCAGGTTTTGCTCGGCCAGCAGGTTTTCGATCGAAGGTTTGGCCGCTTCCCAAAGCTTTGCGCTGTCGTCGAATGAGGTCGCAAGAAACGGGATGGAATCAAACCCGAACAATGCGTTTTCGTTCTGATGCCCGGACAACAACCGCTCACCAATCGGGGCCTGCCCTGTCTGGATTGCGCGTTTGATGTCGCCGCCCTTGAACAGCGAGCCGGATGGGTGCGTGACGATTTCAATCTCACCGCCGGTGCCGGTGGTGACGCATTTGGCAAATTCCGCGCCCGTGGCCGAGTGGAAGTTTGAGGCCGCATAGGCCATCGGCATGTCCCATTTTTCGGCCATGGCGGGTGCCGCGGCGGTGGCGGTCAGCGCAGTTGCCGCCAGAAGGTTCGTCAATTTCTTCATCATTCTTCTCCCTGTTGAATTTGGAAACACCGGCGTTTCTCACCGGTTTGTTTGTTACTTCGCGTATCGTGACGGCGCGTAGACGCTCATGTCGACATTTGGCGTTCTGCCTGCAATCATCTGCGCCAGAAGGCGCCCGGTTTTCGGCCCGCCTGTCAGGCCGATATGGTGATGCCCGAAGCCCATATAGGCCCCTTTGATACCGGGCACTTCGCCAATAACCGGGATCGAGTCAGCCGGGGCGGGCCTGTGCCCCATCCATTCCACTTCCTCCTTCCATGTCACGCCCGGGAACGCCGCCCGGGCATTTTTGCGCATCAACTCGAACGGCGCGCGCGAGGGCGGCGCATCCAGCCCTCCGAACTCGACAATGCCCGCCAAGCGTATGCGCCCATCCATCGGTGTCGCAACGAACTTGCCCGAGACAACCATAACCGGGCTGCGCGGCATCGCGGAAGGCTTTACCAATTCAAGATGATAACCACGTTCGCTTTCAAGAGGAACAGAAACTCCCAAGCGCTTTGCCAATGGACCCGACCAGATCCCGGCCGTGACGACGGCTGCGTCACAAGCAATGGTCTCGCCACCGGCCCGAACCCCTGTGACATGCCCGTTTTTCCGAACTACGTCTTCGACGTTTGCACGTATGATACGACCTCCATTCGCCTCAACATGCGCGGCAAGGTCTTTCACGTACCGGCCGGGGTCGGTGATGTGGCCATGATTCGAAAGCCGGGCGGCAAACCCGATGCCCTGACTGTAAACCGGGTCATATTCATGGAAAGCGTGACCTTCCAATTCGTCCCACTGAAACCCGTTCCTGCGCCGGATATCCCAACCAAATGCATCTTCCTCAAAATGCGCGCGATCCCTGTAAAGAAACAGGTAATCTGACGGAACCAGCCACTTTTCCGCCCCCGTTCCGGCCGCCAGCGCCTTGTGGTCATTCAGACTGTCGCCAACGATGGACGACAGTGCTGCGGCGATCCTCTCGACGTCGGCGGCGTTGGCGTGACGGAGGTATTGCCAGAGCCACGGAAGAAGCTTTGGCAAATACCCCCATTTCAGGAACAAGGGTTGCGAGGGGCTGAGCAGCATCTTCGGCGCTTTGCCCAGCAATCCGGGAACGGTGACCGGAACGATCGAACACGAGGCCAAAACCCCGCCATTGCCGTGCGAGGTACCTTCGGCAGGTCCTGCCTTGTCGATCAGGATCACGTCGTGACCATCCCGCTGCAACCAGACCGCAGTCGACACGCCGACAATTCCGGCCCCTATGATGGCTATGGTTTTCTTGTCCGTCATTCTGTCACCGCCTTGGCAACCGCATAATGATTCAGTTTGGTCAGGTCAGGTCTGCCGCCAAGTCCGGGGTCCTGAGGCACGCATACCTGACCGTCCTTTACCTGAAATGGCTGCTCCAGAATGTCCTCTTTCAGGAAATAGGACGCCTGATAGAATTCGCAGCCCAGAGAGATTTCCGGTGTCGTGGCAATCATGTGCGTGCCCGCCAAGTGGGCCAGTCCAGCCTCGAACATGTCACCACCATAGGCCGTCAGGCCATGGGCCGCAGCAATGCGTGCAACTGTCTGCCCGCGTGTCAGGCCGCCTGACTTCATGATCTTCACTGAAACTCCGTCGCAGATCCCTTCGCGAGCTGCGCGCTCCATATCTTCGGGGCCAAAGACGCTTTCGTCGGCCAGAAGGGGAACATCCGTCATCTGCCGCAGCTTTGCCATCATGCCATACTGATGGGCGCGGACAGGTTGTTCAATGAAGTCCGGTTTGAACTGAGCGACGTCCCGCACCTGCGATGGCGCATCATCAATGCTGAGCCCTTGATTATAGTCCACGCGGACCGAGAACTCCGGGTAGTTCTGGGCAAGATACTCCAGCCGCATGATGTCAAAGGCGTGATCCTTGAACCCGGTCTTGAGTTTGACAATCCGAACACCGTCCTCACGCAGGCGCGCCAACAGATCGACGTCCTGGGCAAAGTCGGGATTTGCGATGGAACAACTCAGCGGAATGCTGTCGCGGAAGCGACCACCCAGCAAAGACCAGACTGGAACACCGCTGATCCGGCCTGCCAGATCCAGCAGTGCGGTTTCCAGCGCCGCCTTGGCTTCGGTGCAATGTGCCACGGCATAAGCCGCACGCGCCATGATGGCGGCCCGATCCCCAACGCATGCCCCAAGAACGTGAGGGCGCAGATAACGGTCCAGTGCCGCAAAACTCGCTTCGGGTGTTCCGGTGAAAACAGACCAGGGCGACGCCTCGCCATACCCCTGCGTGCCATCCTCGGATGTCAGGCGCAGGATGACGACTTCGCAAACGCCTTCAACCGATCCGATGCCGTGATCCCGGCGGGATGTGACCGGCAGTTCAAGGTGCCACAGGTCATAGCCGATGATTTTCTGTGCCGGATTGCTCATTTCGCCCCCTGTCGATGGGGAAAGCCTGCCTTGACCGGGCTATCATTTCAAATACTATATTTTCGTAAGTTCATCAGAAAAAGTGATGTAGCAATCGTTGTCCCTACGTTTTCGCCAGCTTCAGGCCTTTCATGCCATCATGGAAACCGGAACCGTGACCGGCGCGGCCTCGGTTCTTGGGATATCGCAACCCGGCATCAGCAACCTTCTGGCACAGCTCGAGCGCGAGGCTCGTCTGCCTCTGTTCGAACGGACCAAAGGCCGATTGCTGCCAACCCCTGAGGCCGAGATGCTATTTCGCGAGGTCGACACGGTCGTGCGCGGGCTGGACCACGTGGCGCAGGCCGTAACCGATTTGCAGAACAAACATCCCGGTCAATTGCAGGTTGCCGCGCCTCACCTGTTGTCCTTTGGCTTCATGCCCCGCGAGATCGCGTGTTTTGCCAAAACGCGTCCGAACCTGTCTGTCAGCTTTCAGTCGCAATATTCGTCCAAGATTCAGGAATGGGTCATCTCGGGCCTGTTTGAAATCGGTATCGTCGAGATGCCCATTCTGCATGACACACTGAACTATCAGGAGTTTCAGTTTGAAACGCTCGCGACTTTTCCTGAGGGCAGTCCCTTGGCCGAGCACGACGTACTGACGCCAGAGATTTTGGAAAACGAACCCTTCATCGTGATGGGGCCGGAACACCAGACCCATCGCCGGACTCGCGACATCTTTCAGGCATCCGGCCACACATGGCGTACCCAGATACACACCCATCTGTCCGAAAACCTGCTGAGCTTTGTAAAACAGGGTATGGGGGTCGCGATGATCGACCCCTTTACTGTGACCTTTGACGACGAGAGCGGGTATCAGACCCGCCCATTTGCGCCGCCAGTCATGCTGGACCTCGCGATCATCACGGCCAAGGGCCGCCCTTTGTCCACGATTGCCCAGGAATTTCTGGCCCAGTTGACCTCGTCAATTGCCTCTTACGCGACCCATTCCGAGACCGGTGCGGCCGCTTCGTGAAGCGGCTGAGAGTGAATGTCGACAAGTGTTGGGCCGTCATGCTCAATCGCCTGTTTCAGCACGCGCGGCAGATCCTCGGGGTCTTTGACGGTCCAGGATTTGACGCCAAAGGCCGCCGCAACAGCGGCGTGGTCTGTCCGGTTGAAATCAACATTGTAATAGCGCTGACCAAATCCCGCTTTCTGGCCAGCCTTGATCCATCCGAAGACTGAGTTCGAGAAGACGATCGAAGTGATTGGCATATTGTGCCGGACCATCGTTTCAAACTCGCCGCAGGTGAACCCGAACGAGCCATCGCCCATGACCGACAGGGTTTTAACCGATGGCCGCCCGACATGTGCCCCCATGGCCGCGCCCAGCGAATACCCCAGCGCCCCATGTGCCCGGTTGGTGATGAAATGGCGCCCCGGTTTCCGCCAGCGGTAATATGCGCTGAAATAGGGGCAGGGGGTGCCGGGGTCGGCGACGACAATCGCGTCGTCATCCAGAATGTCCATCAGGGACTCCATGACGGCCTCGGGCCGGATCGGTGTCTCGCGACTTGCGGCCAGGGGGGCGAACGCGGCCATCTTGGCCTCCCATGCGGCGCGGGCCTTGGCTGTTCCGCCTTGGCTGGTCAGGCCCTGCCGGTCTTCCAGTGCTTGCGCCAAAGCCTCCAGCGCCAGTCGGGCATCGGCGCAGATCGCCACTTCGGTCTGGTAATTGGCGCCGATCACCATCGGATCGCTGTCGATATGGATGATCGTGGTGCTGCGCCCGGGGCTTCGCCACCGTTCCGTTGTGACCGAACCGGCGCGGCAGCCAATGAACAAAACGACATCGGCCTGATCCACGACGGCGCGGGTTGCCGGGATGCCCCCGTTCGACCCGACAACGCCCAGGGCCAGCGGGTCGGTCTCGGCAATGGACCCCTGACCCGACACGGTTGTGGCCACGGGCATGTCCAGCAGGCCTGCAACCCGGCGCAGCGCATCGGTCGCCCGGGACAAGACCGGCCCGCCACCACAGACCGCAACCGCGGATTTGGCCCCTGCAAGAATGGCAGCCGCTGCTTCGATGGTGTCCGGGTCAGGTGCGGCCCGTTCAGCGGGATAGCTGCGGTGCCTGTCATCCGCCCAGATTTCAGCCTCATCGACCTGCGCCTTCTGCGTGTCAAACGGCAGCGCCAGATGCGTCGCACCGGGCGTGCCGGTCGTCATCGCCCTGAAGGCGGCCCGAACCATGGCCGGAAGCCGCGCGGCGTCGTCGAGGGATGTGTTCCATTTGGCCAGAGGCCGGAACAGCGCAGGCTGATCCAGTTCGGTCAAAGGGTATTTGCCGCGGCTGGTTGTTGCCACATCCGACGTGATCGCCAGAATCGGAACCGAGCTTTCGTTGGCCTCGACCACTCCGGGCAAGATATAGGTCGCACCACCGCCGGACGGGCCCTCGCACACGCCGGGCTTGCCGGTGACGCGGGCATAGCCATCCGCCATATAGGCCGCGTGCCTCTCGTCCCGTGTCAGGATGTGCTGAATGCCGTGATCCATCCGGGCAAGGGCATCATAAAAGGGTAAAGTGGTATCGCCGCACAGGCCAAACATATGCGTCACACCATGCGCTTCGAGCATACGCACCATGGCTTCGGCTCCGGTCAGAAAATTTGTCCCTGTCATGGTCGCGAGTCCCTTGTGTCAAATCTGTACTCAGTTCTGTATACAGTTTTGTATATTGATTTCAAGCTCAACGTGTGGCACCTGTGATTCAAACGAAGAAGGGCAGGGGTAATGGCTGGTCCGCGCGTCGATGATATCTATGATCAGGTCAAGGCGATGGCGGTTTCGTTTCGCCTGCGCCCCGGCGACCGCCTGAACGAAGTGGCGTTGTCCAGGGATCTGGGCGTCAGCCGCACCCCGCTGCGCGAGGCGTTGAACCGTCTGGTCGCCGAACGGCTTTTCGACTTCCGCCCCGGACAAGGCTTTTTCTGCCGCCCGCTGGATGCGCAAAGCGTGTTCGACCTGTTCGAACTGCGCCAGATCATCGAAACAGCGGCGGCGCGCGCGGCCTGTGCCAAGGCATCAGACGAAGACCTGCAGTTGCTGCGGGATGAGCTTTACGCAACGGGCATCGACATCACCGGTCTGACTGTTGAAGAAGCCGTCAACCGGGATGAGGCGTTTCATCTGGGTATCGCGAAGCTGTCTGGAAACATGGAACTGTTGCAAACCCTGACGCGGATCAACGACCGTATTCGCTATATCCGCTGGATATCCATGAGCCTCGACAGGGTGCAACGCTCAAAGGACGAACACAAACGCGTCATGCAGGCTTTGATGGACCGGAACGCGGATGAGGCCGCTCGGGTTCTGGGTGCACATATCTCCAAGCGTATGGATCAGGTGCAGGATGCCGTGCGTCACGGGATTTCGAACATCTACATGGAAGGGTCCGACGATATCTCGGCCCGTATTATTGAGGAGGTTGAGGGATGATCGCGCAGGGCGGAAAATCCATCTACGGCGCGTCTGTCGGCATTCTGATGCTGGATGCCCGCTTTCCCCGCATTCCCGGCGATATGGGCAACGCGCAGACCTGGCCCTTTCCGGTTCACTACCGCATTGTTCGCGATGCCTCGCCGGATCGGGTGGTCCGGCGCAAAGCCGAAGGCATGCTCGACGTGTTCATCAACGCGGCGCAGGAGCTTGTCAAAGATGGTGTCGACGGGATTACCACCAATTGCGGGTTTCTGTCCCTGTTCCAAAAAGAACTGGCCCAGGCTGTGCCTGTTCCGGTGGCCACATCGTCCCTGATGCAGGTTGAAATGGTCAACCGCATCCTGCCAGCGGGAAAACGCGCCGGGGTTCTGACCATATCAGCCTCTACTCTGACCCAAGATCACTTGCTGGCCGCCAATGTTCCATTGGACACACCCATCGGCACAACCGAAGGCGGGGCGGAGTTCACCCGCGCAATCCTTGGAAATGAGCTTGGTCTTGATGTGGAATTGGCCCGCAAGGACAATGTCGAAGCCGCCATGGCCCTGACATCGGAACACCCCGATCTTGGCGCGATCGTGCTGGAATGCACGAATATGTGCCCCTACGCGCCCGATATTCAGCGCGCCACAGGGCTGCCCGTGTTTTCTATCGTATCTTTCGTGACATGGTTTCAGGCCGGTCTTGTGCCGCCCACCTACTAGACAGGTGACACAGGCGCTCTGACTGACCCGCCCTAAGATGTCACAGGTTCAGGTCGCCTTGTACCGAGTTCCGGATCACCCGCTCGGCATTCGGAATGTCGTTTGAAAGCGCCCGCTCTCTTGCGGCCTGTTTGTCCAGCCCAAACCCAACCCAACGGTCGGTGAGCCGGGATTCCAGTGTTGCCAGATCGACGCCCAGAAACACCTTGAGCGCCCATAGGGCGTGAAGGCCCGACCAGCCCGGTTCATTCAGCAAAAGATAATTGCCTTCAACCAGAATGACCCGCTGGTCAGGCGAGATCATTGATCGGGCAGCGATTGCCAGATCAAGCTTTCGGTCGAAGCCCGGAATTGCAACTTCATCTTCGGTACGCAAACGCACAAGCAAGGCACGAAACCCGGCAAGATCGAAGGTTTCCGGCGCGCCCTTGCGGGGGAAAAGCCCGCGTTCCTTCAGGATCGCGTTGTCAAAGTGAAAACCGTCCATTGGAACGAGCCCGGCTGACACCCCGCGCCGGTTCAGTTCGGCCGTGGCAAGGCTGGCAACAGTGCTTTTTCCGGATCCGGGAGGCCCGGCAATCGCGACAAGTTGCCGGTGTCGGGCCGGCGGCAGCGCCTCAACGGCGTCGACGATACGGTCGGCCAGAACGTCAGGGGCGGTGCCGCCACCGGTCATGCGGCCTGATCCTCGGGCGGTGCTTCCTTAGCCCCGGTCATAAACGCCACGGCGTCGGACATCGAATAGTCTTTGGGGTCAATCACACACAGGCGTTTCCCCAGCCGGTGCACGTGAATTCGGTCTGCGACTTCGAAAACATGGGGCATGTTGTGGCTGATCAGGATGATTGGGATGCCACGCGATTTCACATCCTGGATCAGTTCAAGGACCCTGCGGCTTTCTTTGACGCCCAGTGCTGCTGTCGGTTCGTCCAGAATAATGACCTTGGACCCGAACGCCGCCGCGCGTGCCACGGCGACCCCCTGACGTTGTCCACCCGACAGGGTTTCGACCGCCTGATTGATGTTCTGGATCGTCATCAGACCCAGTTCGCTCAGCTTTTCGCGGGCGAATTTTTCCATCGCCGGACGGTCAAGCATGCGAAGCCACGACCCGAGCGGTCCTTTGCGCCGAATTTCCCGCCCCATGAACATATTGTCCGCAATCGACAGGGCAGGGGACATGGCAAGCGTCTGGTACACGGTTTCAATACCGGCTTCACGCGCGTCGATCGGGGAATGGAAATTCACCTTTTGACCTTCCAGCCAGACCTCGCCTTCGTCCGGCGCCACCGCGCCCGACACAGCCTTGATCAGCGTCGACTTGCCCGCGCCATTGTCGCCGATCACCGCCAGAATCTCACCCGGCATCAGATCGAAGTCGCAGTGATCCAGCGCAGTCACCTTGCCATAGCGTTTCACAAGGTTCCGTCCTTTGAGAATGGGTTCCATCAGGCTGCCACCTTTCTGATCCACTGGTCGACCGCGACCGCTGCGATGATAAGGATGCCGATCAGCAGGAACGTCCATTGTGCATCCGCGCCCAACAACCGCAGCCCAAGCGTAAAGACGCCCACGATCAGGGCACCGAACAGGGACCCCAGAATAGACCCGCGACCGCCAAACAGAGATATCCCCCCGATCACGACCGCCGTGATGCTTTCAATGTTGGCCAGCTGCCCCGAGGTTGGCGAAACCGACCCGATCCGACCAATCAGGGCCCAGCCCGCAAAGGCGCAGATCAGGCCGGACAGCATGTACACGGATATCAGCGTGCGGTGTACGTTGACACCGGACAGCTCTGCCGCTTCGGGGTCATCCCCGACGGCATAGACATGCCTGCCCCAGGCCGTGTGCCGCAGCGCGTATGCAAGGACGAGGATCAGCGCCAGCATGAAGACCACCCCGACGGTAAACACCGCCCCGCCCACGTTAAACTTGGCACCAAACAGTTGCAGGATGGCGGCGTGTTCCTCGATCTCCTGCGACCGGATCGTTTCGTTTTGTGAATAAAGAAAATTCGCCGCAAGAACGATCTGCCACATGCCAAGGGTGACGATGAAAGGCGGCAGCTTGATGCGACTGACCAGAAACCCGTTCAAGGCCCCGATTGCCGAGCCAACAGCAAGGCCGCACACAATCGCAACCGAAGGCGGCATTCCATAGCGGAAGGTAAACTGCCCCATCACAACCGACGACATCACCATGATGGCCCCAACACTCAGGTCGATGCCTGCGGTCAGGATCACAAGGCTTTGTGCCGCGGCCACGATCCCGACGATCTGAACCTGTTGCAGGATCAATGTCAGCGCAAAGGGCGAAAAGAACTTGGGGCCCAGCAAGACACCAAAGATGACGATGGCAGCGACAAGGACAATCAGCGGGACCAGCGACGGGTTCACATGCAGAAAATGCTGAACCGTCCCGACAAATCCGCGTTGGTGATCGTCAAACTCGGCGACTTTCTCCGGGCTGCCTTTTGCGGCGGTTTCGAAATCGTCAGCTTGTCGTGAAGAATCGGACATGGAACTTCCCCCAAAGCGTCAGGTTTATGACGACTTTAGCAAGGTTTCAGGCGTGTGGGTGGTTTTGATAAGTGGAAGGCCGCGCAGCGGCCTTCCAAACATTCAGCTTAACCCCAGCAGAGGTCCATGCCTTCCTGAACCGAGATGGACTCGACGCCGTCGGCGGCCTTATCCGTCACAAGCGCCACACCGGTGTCAAAAAAGTCCTTACCGGGTGTGTTCTCGGGCTTCACGCCTTCGTCCGCCCATTTCTTGACGGCCTCAACGCCCAGCGATGCCATCAGCAGCGGGTATTGCTGTGATGTTGCACCGATGACGCCGTCCGCCACGTTCTGCACGCCAGGGCAGCCGCCATCGACGGAAACGATCAACACGTCATTTTCGCGCCCGATAGCCTTAAGCGCTTCATAAGCGCCCGCTGCCGCCGGTTCGTTGATGGTGTGCACCACGTTGATCGTCGGGTCTTTGGCCAGCAGGTTCTCCATGGCGCGACGACCGCCTTCTTCGTTGCCAGCGGTGACATCGCTGCCAACAAGACGCGGGTCGTTTTCATCGCCAATCACGTTCGGATCGGCCAGATCAACACCGAACCCCTGAAGGAACCCTTGATTGCGAAGCACATCCACAGTGGGCTGGCTGACCGCAAGGTCCAACGTGGCGATTTTGGCGTCATTTGCCGCATCTCCCAGCGTGGCTTTTGCCCATTGTCCGATCAGAAGCCCCGCAAGGAAATTGTCCGTGGCAAAGGTCGCGTCGGCCGAGTCGATAGGCTCAAGTGGGGTGTCCAGCGCAATCACCAGCAGCCCGGCATCGCGGGCCTGCTGCACCGCCGGAACGATGGACGACGTATCCGACGCGGTCAGCAGGATACCCTTTGCGCCATCCAGAATGCAGGTTTCAATGGCCTGAACCTGAGTTTCGTGGTCTCCGTCGACTTTGCCGGCAAAGGCTTTCAGCGTCATGCCAAGCTCTTCGGCTTTAGCTGTGGCACCCTCTCTCATTTTAACAAAGAAAGGGTTGGTATCCGTCTTGGTGATCAGGCAAACGGTTTCACCTTCGGCCATTGCACTGCTTGCCATGGCCGTAACCGCCAGCGCCGTGGCGCCTGCAAGTTTCGCAAGTTTCATCGGTAGTCCTCCCAGTTTTCCCAATGCCCTTCCGGGCATACGTTTGATCGGGCGAAAACCGGCCCGATCTCACATAAAAACCATCACAAGATTCGAATTTCGAGTCAATAAATAAATCACTCTTATTTATTATTGACAGAAAGGAAGGGTTCCAACATTGTCGTCATGAAGGGGATGGCCGTGTCTGCAATGAACTCTCAGGGCAATACCACTGGCGTACGCGAGCCAGACATGCGCGGCACCAACCAAAGTGGAATGCGGGCCCGAAATGAACGGCTTGTCCTGTCACTGGTCCGGCGCCATCAGGCCCTCGCAAAATCTGAAATCGCGCGCATGACCGGCCTGTCGGCGCAGACGGTCTCGGTCATCATGCGCCAGTTGGAGAACGATGGGTTGCTGTTGCGGGGCGAACCGATCCGGGGAAAAGTCGGACAGCCATCGGTTCCCATGCGCCTGAACCCGGACGGCGCGTATTTCTTTGGGCTCAAAGTCGGGCGGCGCAGTACCGAACTGGTGCTGACGGATTTCCTTGGCAACGTCAGGCACCGCGAACGGCGGACCTATGATTTTCCGACGCCCGAGGCGACATTGAGCTTTTCCACAGAAAGCCTCGACAAAGTGATGGCGTCAATGTCGCACGAGGCGCGCAGCAGAATCGCGGGCCTTGGGATTGCCATGCCGTTCTACCTTTGGGACTGGGCACAAACATTGCAGGTTCCTCAGGAAAAAATGGATCCGTGGCGTGACGCGGACCTGAAAGGCGCGTTGGCCGCTAGCTATGACGTGCCGGTTTTCCTGCAAAACGACGCAACGGCCGCCTGCGGTGCCGAGCTGGTGTTTGGCCCGGCGGAAGGCCCACGAGATTTCCTGTATTTCTATGTCGGCTTCTTCATCGGGGGCGGGGTGGTTCTGAACGGCTCCATCTTTCCGGGGCGGGGAAATGCCGGTGCGCTTGGCCCATTGCCTGTGCCGGACGAAGTGGGCGGAGTGAAACCGTTGATAGATGTCGCCAGTCTTTATGTGCTGGAGCGTGCGGTTGGTGGAAATGCCGCAACAGCCGGTTCAATCTGGGAAACGACACGGCATTGGGACGTACCGGAAACCCTCCTTGAGAATTGGCTGAACCAGGCGGCGCACGGAATCGCCCATGCCATCGTCTCTTCTTGCAGCCTGATCGATTTCGAATGTATCAAGATTGATGGCTGGATGCCTGCTGATATCAAGGCGCGGCTGGTGGAAAGGGTTGAGCTCAAACTATCCCATATGAACCTGACCGGGCTTGAACGGCCCTTGGTGCTGGCAGGGGCGGCGGGCCCGGATGCCCGGTCATTGGGGGCGGCCAGTTTGCCATTGTCGGAAAGATACCTGCTCGAAGGGTAGGTTCATCCCCGAAAAACCCCGACCTGTATCCAAAGCGGATCAACCGGAAAAAGGGCATTGCCCGCTGAACTTTTTGACAGCCAGCGCAATTGATCGTTGACGGATGCTGAAGAAGTCTGGCAAGCCGCTCGGCATGTCCGGTTCCGGGGCGTGCTCTGGAATCAATAGGGAATGCGGTGCGGGCTTTGGCCCAATTCCGCAACTGCACCCGCAACTGTAAGCGGCGAGCAGGGCTGAAGTGCCACTGGAGTTAATCCGGGAAGGCCAGCCCAACGCTTTGACCCGCAAGTCAGGATACCTGCCGGACATGTGCCTTTGACAAGGGCACTCCTAATCGGCGACGGGATGTGCGTCGGAGCAGGATGCTTGAAAAAGCAGCTCGGCTTGGACGTCCCCGCAGTCAAAACGCATCTCGTACCGGGGTTGGTACGAAGGGACAAGGACGACTATTGATGACCAAGCTGCTTTCTGCAGCCGCTGTGGCGATGGCGCTTCCAGCGATGGCAAATGCGCATTTCCTGCTGGAATACACCTCTGACACCATGATCGACGCACCGGGGAATGTTCCGGTCAAGCTGATCTTCTGGCATCCGTTCTCGAACGGGCATGTCATGGATCTGGACAAGCCGCAGGAATTCTACGTGATCCACAACGGTCAGAAAACCGACCTGCTGGACACTCTGGAACCCGTGCGTTTCACCGGCGGCGAAAACGAAGGCGCGGCATTCAAGGGTTATGTTCCCGTCAAACGGTCGGGCGACTATGTGCTGGTGACAGTTCCCCAGCCCTATTACGAGGGGTCTGAGGATATCTATATCCAGCAGATCGCCAAGGCATTCATGAACCGCAACGAATTGCCGACCGACTGGATGAACCCGGTGGGCTTGCCGGTTGAGATCATCCCGCTCAACAAACCGACCAACATCATCGCGGGTTCGACCTTTACGGGTCGGGTTATGGCAGAAGGCCAACCGGTTGCGGGTGCCGAGATCGAGATCGAGTACATGGCCGCAGAACCGGACATGGAAAGCACGGCTGCTTCGGCCCCGACCGTCTCGCCGTTGCCGGGTGGTGCATTGGTCGCAACTTCGGATGATAACGGGTATTTCACATTCGGCGTTCCAAAAGCCGGATATTGGGGTTTTGCAGCGCTCGGCGCCGGTCCCGTGACCGAACACAATGGCAAAGAACTCAGCCAGGACGCGGTCATCTGGATCCGCGCCTGGGATTTGGAGTAACCGTAGATGCATATCGTTGACGGAGCCTTGTCCAACCCGGTTGTGATCGGCGGCGCCGTCGCTGCGGCGGGTGGAATTGCCATGGGCCTCAGGTCGCTGGATCTTGATCGCATCCCCACTGCGGGGGTGCTGTCAGCCAGCTTTTTCGTGGCATCGCTGATCCATGTTCCTATTGGTCCGTCGTCGGTGCACCTGATCCTCAACGGTATGGCCGGGCTTTTGCTGGGGTGGGCCGCATTCCCGGCCCTGTTCGTCGGGCTTTTGCTGCAAGCCGTCTTCTTTGGCTTTGGCGGGTTGACGGTATTGGGGATCAACACCCTGAACATCGCGTTGCCCGCGGTTCTGGCCGGACTGATCTTTAGCCGCCTGATCGCCCACGGCTCACCTCTGCAAGGTGCGATATGGGGCGGGGTTGGCGGTGCCTTTGCCATTGCCGCCACAACCGGCATGGTTGCGTTTTCACTGGCCTTGTCCGGGGATGCCTTCCTGCCTGCGGCCAAGCTTGTTTTCTTTGCACATATTCCTGTCATGGCGATTGAGGCGATCCTGACCGGGTTCGCGGTTTTGCTGGCGCGCAAGGTCAAGCCCGAGCTGTTTGTCAAACGAGCGGTCGCATGAGGTATCTGGCAATCATTCTGGCGCTGTGCTGTGCACCCCTACCTGCCTTGGCGCATAAGGTCATAGCCGGAGTGTTTGAATCCGGTGACGCCATCGAAGGCGAAATCGGCTTTTCCAACGGCGACATGGCAAGCGATACCGAGGTCATCGTCAACGGCCCGGACGGAGCCGAGCTGGGCCGTATCGTAACAGATGCAGACGGGTTCTTTATCTACACGCCAAACGCGCCGGTGGCCCATACTTTCTTTGCAATCCTTGGTGCCGGGCATGTGGCCGAGGTTACCATGCCCGCTGCGGATGTCGCCCGGATCATGGGCGTTGAAGCGGAACCTGATACCCCGCCAACAAACGCACCTGCCCAGACAGCGGCGGTGCTCAGCGATGAACAACAACAGGTCATTGCCAGGGCTGTTCGTGATGAGCTGCGCCCGCTACGACGCGAGATCGCGGCTTACCGCGAACAAAATGATCTGCAAACTGTTCTGGGTGGGATCGGATATATCGTCGGTCTGTTTGGTCTGGGCTTTTACTTTGCGGCACGCCGCAAGCTGGCGGCCTGATGGCGCATGTTCTGGGACAACAGGAAAGCACGCTGGTCAAAGCGGGCGCGCAGCGGCGCGGCGCGATCAACCCGCTTGATCCTAGGATGCGGATCGTTATGGCGGTTGTCTTCGCGGTGGTGACAGTGGCGGTGTCCTCGCTGACAGCGCTGTGCGCGGCTCTGGCGGTGTCCCTTTCGCTTCTTGCCGCGTCGCGTCTGCCCTGGCGGAAGACATTGAAACGCATGGCCATGATGGACGGGTTCATCCTGTTCATGCTGGTGTTGTTGCCATTCTCCATGCCCGGCGACCCGATGTTTACGCTCTGGGGGTTTCCCGCAAGCTGGCAGGGCTTCTGGAAAGCGGTCGAGATCGCCTTGACGGCCAACGCGGTCATCCTGTCCCTTATGGTGCTGGTCGGCACGATGGAGCCGGTCACGCTTGGCCACGCCCTGCACCGCCTGCGCTGCCCCGAAAAGCTGGTTCACCTTTTGATGTTCACCATCCGATATATCGAGGTTCTGCGGGAAGAATACCTGCGCCTGCGCGCGGCCATGAAAGTGCGCGGCTTTCGCCCGGCAACAAACTGGCACACCTATCGCAGCTTTGGCTATCTCGTGGGCATGATGCTGGTGCGCGCGATCGAAAGATCCGAACGCATTCTTGATGCGATGAGATGCCGGGGTTTTTCAGGCCGTATGCTGTTGCTTCAGGACTTTACCCTGACCCGAAGGGACATCGTTTTTGCCGCAGGTCTTGGTGCTCTTTGCGCGGGTCTGATCATACTGGATTTGGCATGACACTGATTGCGCTTGAAGAAATCCGCTTTGCCTACGCCGGTCAGCCACCCGTTCTTGACGGTGCCAGCCTCAGCCTGTCCGCTGGTCAACGCCTGTCGCTGACGGGCCCGAACGGGGCAGGAAAATCGACCTTGCTGCGCATTACGCTTGGCTTGCAGCGCGCACAGTCCGGCACGGTCAGGATCTTTGGTCAGCAAAGGGTGCATGAGGCTGATTTTCACGACGTGCGCCGCCGGGTGGGCCTTGTGTTTCAGGATGCGGATGATCAGTTGTTCTGCCCGACCGTCGCCGAGGATATCGCCTTTGGCCCGCTCAACCTGGGCAGAACACGCGACGAAGCACTTGCCATCGTTGAAAGCGTGTTGGGTGATCTGGACCTGATGCATCTGAAGAACCGCATCACCCACAATTTGTCAGGGGGTGAAAAACGGCTGGTTACGCTGGCGACCGTTCTGGCGATGGAGCCCGAGGTTCTGCTGCTTGATGAACCCACCAACGCGCTGGACCCACGGAACAAGGCCCGGCTGCTGGAAATCCTCCGGGCATTGCCGCAAGCGATCCTTCTTGTCAGCCATTCCCCGGCCTTCCGCGCCGAACTGGCACCGGATGCGCTGGATTTGCGAGACGGAAAACTGGTTGCTGTCTGACAGGACCAATACGTGTTCAGCTGTTCCGCTTTCGGCTCATAAGCCCATATCTGACTGCCCATGCGCGAAACGATAGGCGTCTGCGACGGTCCTGTTTCACCGGGTGTTTCGACTGCGCGCCACCTTTTCGGTTGAACTCGAAAACGTCGATGATGCGCTCGGCGCAACCGCAGGCTTCGCCCATGCCAACTTTGGCAAAGTAGAATTTTTCGAAACGTTCCGGGTTTCGCATGGCACCCCTCCTGTTCAAGCGTAACTCCAAAAGCCAAGTGCCGCCAAATCACTTTGTTGCGGATGCAGAGGGGGTCCTATGGCGCGGCGAATGCGCTTCCCGTCCAGACATTGTCCAATTGATTGAAGACCGGCGAGGTGATGAGCATCTCGGCAGGGTACAGCAATTGCAGCTCATCCGCGAACCGCGTGACGCCGGGTACAAGCCCGGTGATGTTTTGCCACGCGGCCCAGCTGCCGGGATCGGACAGGCTGGTGGGATTGCCGGGATCAGCCGCCTGGTGCCAACCGGCCGCATTCAGGATCGGTGAAAGGGCAAAGCGCGCATCGTTGCTGTCAACCTCGGAACAGGCAGCAGCATCGCATTCCCAGCTTGTCCAGTCTGCCGCCGCGATGGTCCCGGCAATCGGGGCGGCGGCGTTGATGACCCGTGCCAGAACCTCGAACCCGCCGCCAGCAGTCGGACGGCTGAGCGACAGGGGGTCGGTGGCCACGGCATGCAGCGCCGCGGTCGGTGCCAGGCTGAGGGTTCGACCGATCAAAGCCAGCTGTGCGATGCCGTCGGTCACGGGGCCTGATCCGGCGGCCGGAAGGACCCTGACAGGTGTCAGGATCGGCACCGCACCGCCACGTATCGCGATCTCCTGCAACGCATTGTCGAAGGCCGGAACGAAATCACTGCGGATCGTATAGCTCAGCGGGAAACTGGCCTGCTGCGGACCAACGGGCCTTGCACCGTCGCGGGTGATGAAAGACATCGGCGGAACGGCACCCGGTTGCGGCAGCGAAATCTGCGGTCCCGCGATACCCAAAGCGGCCGCGATCATGCGAGCGCGCTGTTCGGCCTCACCATACTCGCTCAGCAGATTGATATAGCCGCCGATCTCGGTGATGTTGCGCGGCGCAGGGATGCGCGAAGGGGCAATATCGCCCGCAATGGCCAGCCTATGGGCAATCACCTCACGGGCGCGCTGGATCGCCGGAGAGTTGGTCGTTTCAAGAATGTTGATGATCGCCTCGGCAAGGCTTTCATCAATTCCCGGTTTGTCCGTCACATTTGTGCTCGTGTCACTCATTGTCGTCCTCCGCAGGGGCGTTCAGGCCATTGAGGAAATCCAGCACCGACTGGCTGCCAGCCTTGGTCGCGCTGCCGTCATCGGCATCCGCGTTCGCCTTAGTAAAGGCCCCGAAAAGCTTGGCCAGAAGCAGTGTGTTGGACGGGTTGGCCAAAGCCGCAGCCCCGCCGGGGAAATCCTTGAACAGGTTTTGCGTAAAGGCTGCCCGGTTGCCGTCTGCCTGTCCGCCAATCAATGCGGCGACACCCGAGGCGTTCTTGGCGACATCCTCAAACCCCTTGATCTTGGCGGCGTTGCTGGCATCGAACGCCTTTTTGTCAGCGGCGGCTTTCTTGGCCTCTTCCTCTTTGCGGGCGGCAGCGATTTCCTGACCTTTACCCGCAAGTTCTGTGGCCTTTCCAACCAGTTCTTTCGTCAGATCCGTTGCCGTGTCGATGGCCTTGTCTCGCCCCGCAGCAACCGATTGCGTTTCAAGCGCAAGCTGGGCTTGCAGTTCCTTCAGGCCCGTAAGATCGGTTCCCGCCCGCGCAAGATCGGGCGCAGCCTTGAGGATTTCGGCCAGTTGCGACGTGGGCACAGCCTGGCCGGTGCCAATGTCGCCCCCTGCAATGGTCAGCGTGTTCGAAGGCTGGTTGTTCGGCAGGTCTGACGGCGCACGTGTACCAAAGATGGCGTCACTGTCAGCAGGCAGGACCGGCGCGTCGCCAACCGGCGGCGGTGTCGGGCTGTCCTGCCAGTTCCAGAAGCGGCGGTGGTCGATCATCTCGCAGGAATTGCAGCGGCCCAGAACGGCCTCGCCCAGCAATCCTCTGGTCGGCAGTGAAATCGTGCGGCGCGGTGGCCGGAAATCCTCGCGGTGGAAGGCCAGCAGACTGTCCTGAATATCACCGGTCCGCATCTCCATCCGGTCGGCCAGATCGGGCGGGATCGAGAAGGGCATGATCATGGCATTGCCATAGAACCCCAACACCTTGTTCTGGACGGTGCTGAGCAGCGATATCTCGCTTGAGGCATCGTCCAGCCCGCCTTCCGGTACCCCGATGGTGAAGCGTTCCAGCAGGATCGCACGTTCTTCGTCCGTCATGCTGGCCCAGATCACGCGGGAATAGCGAACGGTGTTGGCCACAACATGCTGGTACATCTCTTCGATGCGGCGCAGATCCCGGCGTGACAGAACGTCCGGCACCTCCTGCACGGAATAGGGCAGGGTGGCAGGCAACGCCTGGAACGTGTTGTCATCAACAACTGTCTGGGCGTTTTCATTCATACGCGCCTCGAACTCGCTGACCATGGGCGGACCCACCAGATCGTCAAAGTCCGAGCCCGAGATCGTGGTGCGAAGGCTGCGGTTGATATTGCGGGTGGCCCGGTCCAGATCGTCGGCATCTTCCAGATTGGCCAGATGTTCCCAGATGTTGAAAATGTTGATGGGATCCGGACCAGTGTAGAACGAATAGGCAAACGAGCCCGTCCGCCTGCGCAGCTCGACACGGGCGATATCCGACCGCTCGACCGAACGGGGCAAAGCCACAGACCCGGTATAGGTCCGGCGCTTGGTCGGGTCACGCCGCGCATCAGCCAGCCGGACAAGCAGGTTCTCGCGGGTTTCCGCTGGCAGGTCATGCAGGTTGTCGATGTCTATCGGCGATCCGGTCAGCGGCACAGGTCCGACCCGGTCGCCATCCTGCGTGAAGATTACGGCTGAAATGTCATCATTGGGCATGAACGTGCCCTGCGCCTCGAAACTGACGATGTCCTGTGCGACACCGGGCGCGTTCTGCGGTGTTGCGTCCTTGTCCGCATAAAACTCTTCCAGAAGCTTCAGGGCGCTGCGGAATCTGCGGCGGTTTCGGAACACGCGCCGGAACACTTCTGCATGGCGCAGGATGACCTTGTACCGGCTCAGCAATCCGGACCGGGTGACATTGCCCGGCAACTGGTCACCTTGCCCCAGACGGCGGAAGCGGATGAGTTGCATCGGCACAAAGACCACCAACTGCACGCCCTCGATACGCGTTTCCAAGGAAAAGTCGCGCAGGACTTCGAACCATTGCATGGTCATTGCGTGGCAATGATTGCGGTTGGCCACGAATTTCGTTGTGGCCGTTCGCCGATCCGTCGCAGTTGCAGTGCGCACACTGGTCCGTGCCGAGTTGCGCTTGACCGAAGCCGCCCGTTCAAGCGCGGCAGAGAATGTCTCATGCGTGTCGGACAGAAAATCGCGCGATGTGTTCTGCGTGTTGGACGAATTGCCGGAAGAATTCGAACTGGACCGTGCGCCGCTGAAGCCCACGCCGCCGACTATGGCCCCGATGCCTCCGAACAGGCCGCCACCAACGCCACCTGCGCCCCCGAAGCTCTTTGAAAAAGCGCGCGTCGAAAACGAGGATGTACCCTGAATCACCTCATCCAGCGCAGTTTCAAACGTACTGTCAAAGGACGTGTCGCGGGCTTCTTCGAATTCCTGTTGCTCTTCAAAGGTCAGGCTCTCTCGTTCACGTACGCTCAATGTTTCGCGCTGTTCCGACACGACAATCCGCTGCTCTTCTCCGGGGGCAAGCGGCAGGGAATAGACCAACCGACCCAAAGACATGCCAGCGTGAACAGCAGTCGACCGCATCTTGGCAATATAGCCAAGCGCAAGGCTCGACGCTTTGGGCACATCCTGCGGCCGTTCCTCAAGGTCTTCAAAGAAGTCTTCGATATCAATGGGTTCGTCAATCGGAATCCGGTCTCGAAAATCCCAATCACCCCCGTCATTGTTAAACGCCGCCAGAAGCGCTTCGGCTGACAGATTGGCCTGAGCAAAGGCTGTGCCCGGGATAGTCGTCACAAAGCGGCCCCCACCTATGGGGCGCGTTCGAACGATATTCTTGGGCCCGACGAGGGGATCAATCAGCCGGTACAGAACCGAATAGCGCCGCCGTGAAACCGTGCCGCCTTCGGTTCGGTACTCCGACGCGCAATCGCCCTCGCCCAGCACGATAGGGGCCTGTGTACCGGTGAAATCTGATATGTTTTCTTCGGCATCCTCGGGATCCACCGGCAAGATATCGGCCAGCTCACCGACGATCGAACGCTGCAAAGGCAGGACAGTGCGATCCAGCACCACAAGACCCATTTCGCCGTCCAGCGCGTCAACGCGTGGCACGGCTTCTGTCAGGGTGGTGTTCTGACCCCTGATCCGTAACCGCAGGCCGGTCTGCGGCAGGCGGAGATTAGGCAGATCAACAGAAAAAAGACCACGCGCGTCCGTGACGGCGGCTTTGACAGCCCACGAAAAATCTGCGTTGTCGATCCCTTCATTGGCGGTAAAGGTGGGGCGCAGGACCTCGACGATCACGCGTTCGGCAGGGGTCCCGTCAGGGTTGATCAGTTCCCCCCGCAATTTCGGGGCGAGGGTGGGAACGACCGCCCCCAGAAAGCCTCCGGCCAGATCTTCGCGAATGGTTGCAAGCTGACGAAAAACCGCACCAGTCGACTGGACGCGCCGGTCGACCAGATCGTTGATCACTTCTGAGGACAGCTCAATTCCGACGCCACGGCGCAATGCCTTGAGCTTTTCCGCCTCAACCCGCTTCTGATCCTCAACGCTGTGCGCACCAGCCGCGACAGTGCCGGAAATTTCCGCTGATATCGATGGGCTTGGCCGAAGATTAGGTAAGGACAGTGTTATGCGCGGGGGCTCACTGCTGGAGTCGGACATGAACGTCACCTCTCGAGAAAGAGCTGAAAAAACGAGATGTCAGAAAAATAAGTCAAATCATTAAAGGTGACCCAAGGTAACATGTCTGGGGGATTCGCGGAAGCAACGCAGGGTTGTACCCGCTGCAACGCGCGGCAAAGCGCTCAGGACAAGCGTAGTGTCTCTTGCCGCTGACGGTATCCAGTATTGGTCAGGGCCAGAGGAAAAACCTGTCGGGAAACACCGGCACCCAGATCGCCTTTGGTCTAGTTTCGCGACTGCTGAGAGGAATAGAAATACGCAATGGCCTGCGTGCGGTTTTTGACACTCAGCTTTTCGTAGATGTTGGACAGGTGGAACTTGACCGTGTTGGTCGAAATCTGAAGTTCCTTTGACAAATCCCGGTTCGACATTCCCTGCGCCAGCGCCTCCAGAATTGCGCGTTCTTTACGCGATAGGCTCTGGATCGGGTCCTGTTGCATTTTCCGGATATCTACGAACGGGAACACCATCTTACCCGCCGCGACTTTGGCGCAGGTTTCCAGCAGGCCCTCAACCTCGCCCGTGCGAGCGGCAAATCCAGCCGCACCCGCCTGCATCGCCAATCGCGGGACATCGCCGCCAGTGTCGCCATAAACGACAAAGCGCGGGGCGTTGGGCTGATCGCGCAGAACTTCGATCAGTTTGGCAGCGCCTAAAACCGGAAGCGTCCAGTCGACGACACCGACCTGAACGGGAACCCGCATCACCGTTCCCAGAAACCCTTCGGCCGTTGCTGACGTGGCCATCAGCGAGAATCGGGGGTCCCGCTCGAATATCTCGGACATGGCCGACAGAACCAGCGGGTTGCCGTCCGCCAGCATGATGTCGATGGGTTTGCTCGGTGTCTCAACCATATGATTTTGCCCCGAATTCGGAAAAAACTACCCATAAGAATAGGGTGTTTCTTTGTATACCTTCGTATTTTTACCAAAACGGGTAGGTATTGCCCCATCCTATTGGCCATCCAAAAGCAGTAGTAAGTTACGTTGCGTCATAAGGCAAGCTCGCGTTTCCTGCTCGGTAACTTGACACGACGGGCCGCAATGCCCGGCCAACAGCCGAGGATGCCAGACCATGACTTTTCAGATTTTCCCTCCGCTCGAAATCCCCCAAACCCTCGCTGCGGGGCCGGGGCCGGGTAACACGGATGCCCGCGTCCTCAAGGCCTTTGCCAATGCAGGCGTTGCCGATCACATGCAGGGGGACGTCCTTAGGGGGATGGTCGAATGCAAGCACATGCTGCGGAAAATCTGGGGCACCCAAAACGCCTATACCTTTGCTGTTGCCGGCACCGGTTGGAGCGCCCTGGACACCATGTTTTCGGCTGTCATGCCTGGCGATAAGGTCGTTGCTTTTGCCAATGGGACATTCTCGGGGATCGACGCGCTGACCCTGCGGATCAAGGCGGCGACGCCCGAAGAACATGCAGCCAACCCGATGGCACCTCAGGCCGCCAGCGTCACCGTGATCGAGGTTCCGCACGGCCAGCCGGTCACCGGTGATCTAGTCGAGGCGACGCTGGCGCAGCACAAACCGAAATGGGCTTTCATGGCGCATTGGGAAACCGGATCGGGTCGCATCAATGACCTGCGCGGATTTTCCGACGCGTGCGAACGTCATGGCGCGATGGGTCTGATCGATGCGGTGTCGTCTCTGGGCGTCGATGACTTCTCGATAGACGATTTTCCGGGCATCGCCGGATGGGCGTCCTGCCCGCAGAAAGGTCTATGCTGCCTGCCGCTGACCTACGCCCCTGTCAGCTTTACCGACGCCTATATCGCGTCACTCAGAACCACCGGTGCCTATACCTATGTGCACAATCCCATCTTTGAGGCCCGCCATTGGGGCATTGTTGATGGGCAAGATGTTGAAAAGGGCACCTATCACCGCACCCATTCGGGCTACGCCGTTGCGGCCTTCCATGAATCCCTGCGCCTGACCCTTCAGGAAAGTCTGGCCAATCGGTCCGCGTCGTACAAGACGCACGAGAAGGTTCTGCGCGACGCTGTTACCGAAATGGGCTGCGAGGTCACCTCCGACATGCCCAGCCTGATTGTGCTGAACCTGCCCCCGGAACTGGCTGGCCGCGAGATGGAGCTGGTCCAGAACTGCCGTGCGCGCGGGTTTGGCATCTGGCCGACCCTCAGCGAACCCGTGCAGGTGCGCATCGGCATCCTCAACCAATTGAACCGCGAGGCCGTCAGCCGGATTGTGCGTCTGTTCGCCGAAGCCATCCGAGAACTGGGCGGAACGGTCAATCAAGACGCAATCGAAGACCTGCTGGAAAGCCGTTACGGCACCTCAATCGCTGCATAAACAGGAGCGGATCAGATGGATATTCACGAATATCAGGCAAAGGAAATTCTTTCGAATTTCGGTGTCGCCATACCATCCGGCGCACTGGCCTACAGTCCGGAGCAAGCGGCCTATCGGGCGCGTGAGCTGGGCGGTGACAAATGGATCGTCAAGGCGCAGGTCCATGCAGGCGGTCGCGGCAAGGCCGGAGGGGTCAAGCTGTGCAACACCGAGAACGAAATCTATCAGGCCTGCGATGATCTGTTTGGTCGCAAGCTGGTCACGCATCAGACCGGCCCCGAAGGCAAAGGCATCTATCGCGTCTATGTCGAAGCCGCGGTGCCGATTGACCGCGAGATTTATTTGGGTTTAGTCCTCGATCGGTCAAGCCAAAGGGTGATGATCGTGGCCTCGTCCGAGGGCGGGATGGAGATCGAGGATATCTCGGCTGACCGCCCGGAAAGTATCGTCCGCTCCATCGTGGAACCGGCGGTTGGGCTTCAGGAATTTCAGGCGCGCGAGATCGCATTCAACCTAGGGCTTGAGCCCAGGCTGATCCAGCAAATGGTGCGTACGCTACAGGGCTGCTATGCCGCTTTTAGCGAGCTTGACGCGACAATGGTCGAGATCAATCCGTTGGTCATCACGGGTGACGACCGGGTACTGGCGCTTGATGCCAAGATGAGCTTTGACGACAACGCCCTGTTCCGCCATCCACAAATCTCTGAACTGCGTGACAAAAGCCAGGAAGACCCGCGCGAAAGCCGCGCGGCCGACCGCGGACTGTCTTATGTCGGGCTGGACGGAAATATCGGCTGCATCGTCAACGGTGCCGGTCTGGCGATGGCCACGATGGACACGATCAAGCTGGCCGGTGGCGAGCCTGCAAACTTCCTCGACATCGGGGGCGGGGCTTCGCCCGAACGTGTGGCCAAGGCATTTCGTCTGGTCCTGTCGGACGACAATGTTCAGGCCATTCTGGTCAACATCTTCGCCGGTATCAACCGCTGCGACTGGGTGGCCGAAGGCGTCGTTCAGGCCCTGCGGGAACTTGACCTCGACCTGCCCGTCGTCGTGCGGCTGGCTGGGACAAATGTCGAAGAGGGCCAGAAGATTCTGGCCAAATCCGGCCTGCCGATCATTCGCGCCTCAACGCTGATGGAGGCGGCAGAACGCGCTGTTGGCGCATGGAAAAACGACCTTACTCAAGGCACCAAGATGAGGGCTGTGAAATGAGCATTCTTCTCGACCGTGACTCGCGCGTCATCGTGCAGGGCATTACCGGCCGCATGGCTCGGTTTCATACCAAGGACATGTTGAACTATGGCACCAATGTCGTGGGCGGCGTCGTACCCGGCAAAGGTGGGGAAACCGTCGAGGGTGTTCCGGTCTTTGACACCGTTAAACAGGCTGTCGAGGCGACCGGCGCGGATGCCAGCCTTGTTTTCGTGCCCCCGCCATTTGCGGCTGATTCAATCATGGAAGCCGCAGATGCCGGTATCCGCTATTGTGTCTGCATCACCGACGGGATTCCGGCGCAGGACATGATCCGGGTGAAGCGGTACATGTACCGCTATCCGAAAGATAAGCGCATGGTGCTGACCGGGCCGAACTGTGCCGGTACGATTTCCCCAGGCAAGGCGCTGCTGGGCATCATGCCGGGCCACATCTATCTGCCCGGCCATGTCGGCATCATCGGCCGCTCGGGCACGCTGGGCTATGAGGCTGCGGCGCAACTGAAAGAACGCGGCATCGGTGTCTCGACCAGTGTCGGGATTGGTGGCGACCCGATCAACGGGTCATCCTTCAAGGACATCCTTAAGCGCTTCGAAGAGGACGAGGACACCCATGTCATCGCCATGATCGGCGAGATCGGTGGCCCGCAGGAAGCTGAAGCAGCGGAATACATCCGCGACCACATCACCAAACCGGTGATTGCCTATGTCGCGGGTCTGACCGCCCCGAAAGGCCGCACGATGGGCCACGCGGGTGCGATCATCTCGGCCTTTGGCGAAAGCGCCAGCGAGAAGGTCGAGATCCTGTCCGCCGCCGGGGTGACCGTTGCCGAAAACCCCGCTGTGATCGGTGAAACAATTGCCCGTGTGATGGAAGCCGCGTGATGGTCAAACCCTCGGTTCTTGTGACCCGTCGCTGGCCTGCCGCCGTCGAGGCGCAGCTGGCCGAGAATTACAACGCTGTTCTGAACACCGGGGACAAACCCATGCCCCCGGCCGAAATTCGGCAAGCCTTGAAAACATATGACGCGGTGCTGCCAACTGTAACGGACACACTGAGCGCCGAAGCAATGGACGTCCCTGGTGCGCAGACCAAAATACTGGCCAATTACGGTGTCGGATACAGCCACATCTGCGAACCTTCGGCGCGTGAGCTGGGCATGACCGTGACCAACACGCCCGATGTTCTGTCCGAATGCACCGCCGATATCGCCATGACCCTGCTGCTGATGGTGGCGCGGCGCGCTGGCGAAGGTGAACGCGAGCTGCGGTCCGGCACCTGGACCGGATGGCGGCCCACGCATCTGGTTGGAACCAAGGTCAGCGGCAAAACGCTGGGCATTATCGGCTATGGCCGCATCGGGCAAGAGATGGCCCGCCGTGCGCATCATGGCTTTGGCATGGACATCCTCGTCTACAACCGCAGTCAGATAGCGCCGGATGTGCTGGCCAGGTGCAATGCAACGCAGGTGGCCTCGATTGACGACTTGCTGCCGCAATGCGACTTCGTCTCGCTGCATTGTCCCGGCGGGGCTGACAATCGGCATCTGATCAACGCGCGCAGGCTGGGCCTGATGAAGCCCGACGCCTTTCTGATCAACACCGCGCGCGGTGAGGTGATCGACGAATGGGCGCTGATCCAGGCCCTGATGTTCGAGATGATCGGCGGGGCCGCGCTGGACGTGTTCGATGGTGAACCCCGTATCAGCCCGGACCTGCTGCAATGCGACAACCTCGTGATGCTGCCACATCTGGGCAGCGCCACCCGCGAAGCGCGCGAGGCGATGGGGTTTCGGGTTCTCGATAACCTGAGTGATTTCTTTGAAGGCCGAGAACCCCGGGACCGCGTGATCTGATGCAAGCGCTGGCCCCGAATATTCAGCCCACCCCCAACCCTTCGAGCTATGCCGAAGGGTTGCGCTCGGAATTGCGGGCGTTGTGGCGGAACATATTGCTGAAACGGGCGCCACATGTTGCGGCATGGGCCGAGGTCACGCCGCTGCAACCCATTCCCACGGGACCCGAGGCAACGCCGTATTTGCAGGCCCTTTCGATCTGGTTCCAACTCTTGTGCATCATCGATGAAAACGCCGAAGTTCGGGACCGTCGACTGACCGAAACCCAAAACGGCGCAGAAGCGGTAGAAGGCGGTTTTGCCGAAGCCCTGACAGACTTGTCCCTGACCTATAGCCAGGTTGAAAAGCTGACCGCTGACCTGTGTACCGGTCCCACTCTGACCGCGCACCCGACCGAAGCCAAGCGGGTTACGGTTCTGGAAATTCACCGGCGTATCTACCGCAACCTCGTCAGTCTTGAAACACAACGCTGGACGCCGACCGAACACGCCGAATTGCTGAATGGTCTGGAGGGAGAGATTGATCTCTTGTGGCTGACAGGCGAACTTCGCCTGTCGCGCCCAAGCCTGCACGACGAGATCGAATGGGGGTTTCAGTTCTTCCGCGATGCAATCTTTGATGCTGTCCCGCAGGTTATGGGCCGATTCGATCAGGCCTGCCTGCAAGTGCTGGGACGTACGCCGAGTGAAACTCCTGATATCCGCTTTCACAGCTGGATCGGTGGCGACCGGGATGGCAACCCGAATGTCACGACCGAGATAACCGCATTGGCGCTGAAACGCGGACGCGAAACAGTTCTGGACCTTTATCGTCAAGCTCTTGAGCGTGCCGCAAAAAGGTTGAGCATCAGCGCGCTGATATTGCCTTTACCTGAACCTGTCAGGACGCAAGTACAAGCGATAGTCGACCGGGCTCCGGTCGATGGCCGCAATCGGAACGAACCATTCCGGCAAGCACTCAATGCCATTCGTTATCGGCTGACAAACAGCGGATATGATCACATCTCGCAATTCGTGGGCGATCTCGACACGCTTGATACCGCTTTATGTGCGGTCAACGCGGATATTCTGGCGCGGCAGCACATCCGTCCGTTGCGCCGGGCCGCTTCGGTTTTCGGGTTCCGGACCACAACGCTGGACATCCGCCAGAATTCAACCGTCACAACCGACGTTCTGGCCGAAATCTGGTCGCATAACGGACAGGTGCCGGTTTACGGCACGGTCGAATGGTCTGCCCGCTTGCGAACCGAACTGGCCGATCAGAACCTGCCCTGTCAAAACCGCGACGCGTTAAGCGATCAGGCGCGGGAACTGCTTGCTCTTCTGGCTCTGGTCCATGGTGTGCGATCGGGACCGGACCCCAAGGCAATAGGACCCTTCATCCTGTCCATGACCCGTTCGGCCGACGACATTCTCGGCATCTACCTATTGGCCCGCTATGCCGGGTTTGGGTCTGAAACTCTTGATCTTTCGGTAGTCCCATTGTTCGAGACAATTGCCGATTTGCGAAATGCCCCATCAATCCTGCTGGACGTTCTGGCAGTTCCGCTTGCCCGTCGCAGCCTCAAAACCGACGGTCGAGTAATCGAGGTGATGCTGGGATATTCGGACAGCGGCAAGGACGGAGGCTATTTCTGCTCAACATGGGAGTTGGAGCGCGCCCAACGCCGGATCGTCTCGGCGCTGGCCTCGCAAGGTTTCAAGGCCACGTTTTTCCATGGTCGCGGTGGCTCGGTCAGCCGGGGCGGTGCACCGACCGGGCGCGCCATCGCCGCGCAACCCAGCGGAACAGTTGCCGGGCGGTTGCGCGTGACCGAACAGGGCGAGGTGGTTTCGGCCAAATATGCCAACCGGGGCACGGCTGCGGCGCATCTGGAGTTGTTGCTGTCAAGCACGATGCGCCATACGGCGACCCCTGACGAGGCGCCTTCACGGCCTGAATTCGATGACGCATTGGATGCTTTGTCAGAGTTGTCACAGACAGCTTATGTCTCGCTTTTGCAGATGCCGGGTTTTCTGGACTATTTCCAGCAGGCTAGCCCTGTCCAAGAACTTGCCCGCCTGAAAATGGGGTCCCGTCCGACCCGTCGGTTCGGCGCGGCCAGTCTGGACGACCTGCGGGCCATTCCATGGGTCTTTGCGTGGTCGCAGAACCGCCACCTGATCACTGGTTGGTACGGGTTCGGCACCGCCATGGCCAGTTTTCGCAAGTTTCGCGGCGCGCGCGGTGATGACGTGTTGCACGACATGTTTCGACACTCCCGCCTGTTCCGCCTCGCCGTCGATGAGATGGAAAAATCGCTCTATCAGGCGGATATGGAAATCGCAGCGCAGTATGGCGAATTGGTCTCTGATATCGAGATCCGCCAACGTGTATCGCAGGTAATCAAGGCGGAATACGATAGTGCCTGCAAAGCGACCCGGTTTCTGACAGGTGGTCAGGTCATCGGCCATCGCTTTCCCCGCCTTTGCGAGAGGTTTGACCGCAAACAGGCCGAATTGGCCCGCATTCATGCTCTTCAGGTCGAACTGCTGCAACACGCCCGCAACGAACCGCAGGCAGGGTCAGTTCCCGTGCCCCTGCTGCAATCCATGAACGCCATTTCCGCTGGTCTTGGCTGGACCGGCTAACCATTTTCAGGAGATCAAAACTGTGAACGCCCCGCATCGAACAAACGGATTTTTCACCCAGTCCTTGTCGGACCGCGATCCTGAGCTTTTTGGCTCGATCCGGTCTGAGCTGGGTCGTCAGCGCGACGAGATCGAGCTGATTGCGTCCGAGAACAT
>NZ_JBXWQZ010000056.1:0-30600 GCF_059612645.1 Ruegeria sp. YKSF131
GCCTAAACCCCAACCTCAGATGCCCACCGTCTCTCCGGTGCGTCTCAACCGTCTTTCCAGTCCGTCAGGCCAACCTCAGCTGCGCCGGTGAAGGGGTATTTACGGATTAGAATCCCTACCCGCAAGCGGAAAATGCACAAAAACTTTGCTTTTCTCACTAAATTCTAAATTAATTATTATAACTCAAATACTTAAACGTTTATTTTGCGATTTCCGCCAGCCACTTAAGGTGCAGGCTCATCAGAAGAAGTGGGTGAAATCTGCGCTTTGGCTGGAATCGTCGGCCCCGACAGCAAACGACGACATTGATATCCGTCTTGAGTCTTTCGATCGACGCGGGCGTACCGTTTCGCTGAATGTCGAAGAACACTTGGAAACTGACTTCAGGTCACAATTGTTTTTTCACTCAATTGACGCAGTCTCAGGGAAGCCTGGCTCGGATGGCGAACAGCGGACCAGCGCATCAATGGTTCTGATAGTAGGGAAGCCAGCATGCAGTTCGACTATATCATCGTGGGCGGCGGGTCGGCAGGATCCGTTCTTGCAAACCGCCTCAGCGAGAACCCGGCTTCACGCGTTTGCCTGCTCGAAGCAGGCGGGAACGGAAAGGGCCTGACTGTCAGGGTGCCGGCAGCTGTCGTGGCAACCCTTCCGGGACGCCCCAAGATCAACAACTGGGCTTTTGAAACCATACCGCAACTCGGGTTGAACGGACGCCGGGGGTATCAACCCCGCGGTAAAGCACTGGGTGGTTCGAGCGCGATCAACGCGATGCTTTATGTCAGAGGTCAGCGGCAGGATTATGATGGGTGGGCCGATCTGGGCTGCGACGGCTGGGATTGGGACAGCGTATTGCCGTATTTCAAACGGTCCGAGAACAATGAGCTTGGTGCAGACAGCTGGCATGGTGACAAAGGCCCGTTACAGGTGTCACAGCAAAAAGAACCTCGCCCGATCACCCGCGCGTTCATTGAAGCCGCGCAGCAACTCCAACATCGCCACACTGAAGATTTCAACCGAGGCGATAACGAAGGTGTCGGGGTGTACCAGGTAACGCAGTATCATGACCCTTCAAAGAATGGAGAGCGGTGCTCAGCGGCTGCGGGTTACCTGTTCCCGATTGCCAACCGCCCGAACCTGACGGTCATTACACATGCCTATGCGAAAAGGCTGGTCTTTCAGGGTAAGCGCGCAACTGGCGTTGTTTTCAGGGTCAAAGGCAAAAAGGCAGACACCACCGTTACCGCCACGCGCGAGATTCTCCTGTGCGCGGGAGCATTAAAAACACCTCAACTGCTGCAAGTCTCAGGGATTGGAGCAAGCGCTGATCTTGAAACGCACGGGATCGCTGTTCTGCATGAACTGCCGGGTGTGGGGCAGAATTTGCAGGACCACCTCGACTTTACGCTGACCTACCGAACCAAAGACACGAACAACTTTGGGATCGGCGCGACAGCAGCGGTGCGACTGCTGAAGCACATCCGTCAGTGGCGCAAGACCGGTGTGTCAATGGCGGCCACACCGTTTGCCGAAGGGGCGGCGTTTCTGAAGACCTCACCCGAGTTGAAACGCCCGGATATCCAGCTGCATTTCACCATCGCAATGGTCGATGATCACGCCCGCAAGCTGCATTACGGTTACGGGTACAGCTGTCATATCTGCAAGCTTCGCCCGGAAAGTCGGGGAACCGTTGGCCTGAGCAGCGCGGACCCAATGGCAATGCCTGTCATCGATCCGGGGTTTCTTTCAGATGCACGAGATCTGGACACCATGATCAAAGGCGCGCGAATGACGCGAGACATCCTGCAAGCGCCGGCTTTGGCCAAATATCGGCACAAAGAGATGTTCGGAACCGATACGGCGAAATCCGACGCCGATTGGGAGGGGCATATCCGCGCCCGTGCCGACACGATCTATCACCCGGCTGGCACCTGTAAGATGGGCACCGACGATCTGGCGGTTGTGGATCCTGAACTCCGGGTGCGGGGGATCGAGGGGCTGCGTGTGGTTGATGCGTCGGTGATGCCAACGCTGGTATCGGGAAACACAAACGCGCCAACAATAATGATCGCGGAAAAAGCCTCGGATATGATTAAAGCAGCCGCGCAGTAAAGAACCTACCGGTCCTTCATCAGCGCCTCCAACCCCACCCGGTAGTTTGGATAGATCAATTCGACACCCAACTCATCCTTGATCCGGTCGTTTCGGACGCGTTTGTTCTCGTTATAAAAACTGCGCGCCATCGGTGTCAGGTCAGCCTTGTCAAATGAAACCGCCGGGGGCAGAGGAAGCCCCTGCAATTCGGCGGCATACCCGATGACATCCTGTGGCGGGACAGGTTCATCGTCGCATACGTTGTAAACACTGCCCGGATTCGGCCTTGTCATCGAGGCTTGCAGAACCTGCGCAATGTCATCCACGTGGATACGCGAAAACACTTGCCCCGGCTTGATGATGCGCCGCAGCCCACCGCGTGTGAGCTTGGAGAACGGCCCACGACCTGGGCCGTATATCCCTGCCAGACGGAAGATGTGAACAGGCAGGCCCGGCACAGCCGCCCATTGCTCTTCAGCCAGCATGCGCCACTTTCCACGCTTGGCGGTCGGTGTTGGCGGGGTGTCTTCGTCAACCCAGCCGCCCTGATGATCGCCATAAACAGCCGTTGTCGATAAATAGCCCACCCATGTGAACTGACTTGCCCGTTTTCGGATCTCATCGCCCAGCGCCGCCAGTACCGGATCGCCCGCCTCGCCCGGTGCCGTTGAGATCAGCAAATGCGTCACCCCATCCAGATTTGGGACCTCACCGGGCCAGATCAGCGGGTCCGCGCCAGAGGCACGTATCGCATCTGCGCCTTCGCCATCTCGTGTGGTGCCAAAAATCTGCCAGCCTTTCGGGGCAAGAATTCGGGAAAGGGCCTGCGCAGAATAGCCGTGGCCAAATGAGAAGAGTGTCTTGGTCATGCCCCGTTGATGGGCTTCAGCGCATCGGGATGCAAGCGCCGCATGGACGCACTTGAATCGAATCTTCTGATGCGCCTTTCTGTGGATATGAGCAAAAAGAAACCAGACCTGCATTCTGCCTACGCGCTGAGCTCTCCGGACGAAAACAAACGCCTTTATGCGGAATGGGCCGGGGATTATGACGACAGCTTTGCCGCGCGTGAGGATTATCAGCTTCATATCCATACCGCACGGGCGTTTGTGGGCGCGGGCGGTCAGGGGCCGGTTCTGGATGTCGGTGCGGGAACGGGCCTATGCGGCGCGGTGTTGTCTGGGCTTGGCGTTGGGCCGATTGATGCCACGGATATCAGTTCGGAAATGCTGGAACAGGCTATGCGCAAGGATATCTACCGGGACGCGATCGAGGCTGACCTGACCCATGGCATCCCGGTTCCGCCTGACAGCTACTCCGGCATCGTGTCATCTGGCACGTTCACGCATGGCCATCTGGGTCCCGAAGTATTACCCGCCCTGCTTCGCGTCGCACGGTCAGGCGCGACGTTCGCCCTGTCAATAAACGCCCACCATTTCGAAAAGATGGGCTTCAAGGGCAAGCTGCACGAACTGGAACAGGATCAGATTCGCAACCTGACCCTGCCCGAGGTTCGCATCTACGGTGATCTTGCCGCGGGTCCAAACAAGGATGACACGGCCTTCATTGCATTGTTCGAACGGGTTTAGGCCCCGGACAGGTCCAGCCGCGTCAAGTATACATCTGCTTTTTGTAAGCGCGCGTGCGTGTCGTCGCCTCGGCCGAGCCATCGTGATAGGTGCCAAACCACTTGTCGAAAGGAATTTCGGATGTGCCGTAGTTGCACTCGAAATACCGGTGGTGGAGCTGGTGAAAAAAGTCGCCCGCCCGCGCGGCTTCGGTCTCACCGGCCTTTATCTTCTCGAACCCAGAATGGGACAGTATCGGGCTGACCTGCTGGAACGAGCTGTGAAACAACACATGCAGCGGATGGGATGGCACGATCAGGTGGATGAAATACGTCGTGAAATACAGCATGTTTTCATACCAGTGATTCGAAATCCCTGACCACGGCCCGGTATTGACATTGCGGTGATGGACCGCGTGCACATGTTTATAAAGCCTGGGATGATGTTCCAGCCGGTGCACCCAGTAAAAATGCAGGCCGGACCACATGGGAATGAACAGCATCCAAACCACAAACCACACCGGCGCGCTGGCCCAGGTAATCGTCGGAACCCAGCCATTTGCCATCGCCCAAAAGATGACCCACTGGTAAATGGTCGCCACCGTCATGGCGCTGCCCAGCGTCCACCAGATATTATCCCAGACCTGATTGCGGAATGTGAATGTTCCGTTGTCCCGCGTCAGGTCTCTTCGATCGAACTTTTTGTACATCCCCTGCCCTTTGCGCATGTACAGCCACCAGTGCAGGCTTCCTGCTATCAGAGCTTGCGGCACCATGTTCAGCAACCAAATCCTGAACATCCAGCCGGGTGCAAAGCTCTTCATCGTCTCTAACTCAGGGAAAAAGAACGCATAGGCGATGACGGCCAAAGTCATGCACAGGGTCAGGGCGGTGATTTGCAACCACGCTCCGCCGTACCATTTCAGCACGGCGGATGGGCGCGGCGGCCAACTGAACAGCGGATTGAGGCCTACTGGCCCGTCGGGGTGGTAATGCCAGCGGGCGGCTTCGGGGTCCTGCGCGGTATCTCGCATGTCGGTCACTCTGTCTTGCATCAGGTTGCGTAATCCGAGCCTTCTGCATCGAGTATTGCCTTGATCTCTCGCAGATGCGCTTCGGCCTGATCGGGGTAGTCGTCCAGTTCCTGCGCTGTTTTCTCGGCAATCTCATCCGACAGCACCCGCAGGGGCAGACCTGTTTGCAGTGCCCGGATGTATGTTTCGGCAGCGCGCTCGAAATAGTAGAGCCTGTTAAAGGTATCCGCCGGGTCACTGCCCGTAATTAGAACCCCGTGGTTGCCCATGATCATGACCTTCTTTTTCGGATCAGCCAGCATCCCGGCGCACCGCTCTCCTTCGCTTTCAAAAGCCAACCCGCCAAATTCTTCGTCAACAACGTAGCGATTGTAGAAGGTCGCAGTGTTCTGATCGATTGGCGGAAGCGTACTGTCGGCCAGTGAGGCCAGAACAGTTGCAAAGATCGAATGCACATGCATGACGCAGCGCGCGTGTGGGCAATGGCGATGGATCGAGCCGTGCAGGCCCCAGGCCGTGGGATCAGGTGCACCGGGCTGTGACATCACATCCGGATCGTTGGCGTTCAACAGCAACAGATCAGACGCGCGAATACGCGAGAAATGCGCCTGATTGGGGTTCATAAGGAACTGCGTCCCGTCTTTGTTCACAGCAAGACTGAAATGGTTGGCAACGGCTTCATGCATATTCAGCCGGGCTGTCCAGCGAAAGGTTGCGGCCATGTCCACACGTTCTGACCAATGGTCGATATTGGGGCGAAGGCTAGTGAGGCTCATGTGTGGAGTCCTTTGACAACTGCGAATGACCAAAGCCTGCATTTGGTCCGGCAATTTGACCAACGAAAAAAACGCAACTATCCCATTAGCTGAACTTATGCCGGAGTTATGTCGATGCAAAACAGGCTTCCCCCGCTGGGCTGGCTGCGCACATTCGAAGCCGCAGCCCGCCATCTGTCATTCACCGACGCGGCGCGGGATCTGAACATGACGCAAAGTGCGGTCAGTCAGCAGATCAAATCGCTGGAAGGTCATCTGGGTCAGCCATTGTTCCTGCGACGCCCGAAGGCGCTTGAGCTGACAGAGGCCGGGATCACCTATTTGCCGGTGGTGCGCGAGGCGTTTCGGACGCTGATACGGGGCACTCAGGCGGTTACTGGCGCGCAACAGAACGCGGTACAGGTGCAGTGCAACATCAGTTTCGCCGTGAACTGGCTGGCCCCGCGCCTGCCGTTATTTCGGGCGGAACACCCGGATGTTCAGCTGAACATCTTCACCGAGTTGTGGGAGCCGCGCGAGATGGCCGAAGGCGCAGCGGTCGAGATCAGGTTTTCCCTTCGACCTTCGGATACGACCAGAACAGAAATGCTGCGCTCTGAATATTACTATCCCGTCTGCGCGCCGGGATATCAGGTGTGTCTGCAAGACCTTCAGGAAAAACCCCTGTTCGACTGTTCCAACCTTTTGATCAACTGGGCGACATGGGCGGAAGATCAGGGTCTGAATTGGCAGAATCCTTCTATTACCTACGCAACAACCTATTTGGTTTGTTTGTCAGCCGCGATGGCCGGAGGTGGCCTGTGCCTGGCCCATGACACCATCGCGGGTCACCTGATCGATCAGGGGCGGCTGATCGCACCATTTGAGCATCGCGCCCCGATGCCCGAGGCGTATTATCTGCTGCTCTCCCCTCAGGCTGAGGATACGCCCGGGGCCGTCACCTTTGCGAACTGGATACGGCGAGAATTCGGGTCCGAAACGTAAACTCAACGGGTTCCTGGGCGCTGTCGGCACCTATGTCAGCTTTCGATGGCCGGGTTGGGCAGATTTGCAGGATTGTGATCCGTCGGCAGTAGTGAAGAACCGGGGTTGCACCCGCGCGCGCATTCGTGAAAGTTGAGCCATGGAAAACACACCCTTCCCAACTTGGCCCGATGTCGCCCCCAAATTGATCGCAGTTGCTGCCGGACGTGAGGCAGCAGATACGGTAATAACGGGTGGGACTTGGGTAAATGTGCACAGCCGCGAACTGCTGCCGAACCATTCTGTTGCAATCGCCGCAGGCCGGATTGCATTTGTCGGTCCAGACGCCTCGCATTGTACCGGACCAGAGACACAGGTTATCGACGCGCAAGGCCGCTATATCCTGCCCGGCTTATGCGACGCGCATATGCACATCGAATCGGGGATGCTGACCCCCGCCGAGTTTGCTCGCGCGGTGATCCCTCATGGCACAACCAGTATGTTCACCGACCCGCACGAGATCGCCAATGTGTTGGGGCTGGATGGTGTGCGCATGATGCATGACGAAGCAATGATGCAGCCGGTCAACATCTTCACTCAGATGCCCTCCTGCGCGCCGTCTGCACCGGGGTTAGAGACGACAGGCTATGAAATCACCCCCGAAGACGTCGCCGAGGCGATGAAATGGCCCGGGATCATCGGCTTGGGTGAAATGATGAACTTCCCCGGCGTGATTCACGGCGATCCCAAGATGCTGGCCGAGATTGCGGCCACGCAGCGGGCAGGAAAGATTGTTGGCGGGCATTACGCATCCCCTGATTTAGGGCCTGATTTTGCGGCTTACGTGGCTGGCGGACCTGCCGATGACCACGAAGGCACCTGCGAAGCGGATGCCATCGCACGGGTTCGTCAAGGAATGCGTTCGATGATGCGGTTGGGCTCGGCCTGGTATGACGTTGAAAGCCAGATTACCGCAGTAACCGAGAAAGGCCTGGATGCGCGCAATTTCATCCTGTGCACGGATGACTGCCACTCTGCAACGCTGGTCAATGAAGGGCATATGAATCGCGTCGTGCGCCACGCCATTGCCTGCGGCTGTGACCCGCTTGTTGCCGTGCAGATGGCGACGATCAACACCGCCACGCATTTCGGTCTGGAACGCGAGATTGGATCGGTCACGCCGGGACGACGGGCGGATATCATCCTCAGCTCTGACCTGACCGAATTGCCGGTCGAACTGGTCATAGCGCGCGGGCAGGTTGTCGCGGAAAACGGGGTGATCAAGGTTGATTGCCCCCATCTAAACTGGCCCGACAAGGCACGTCGCACGGTTCATCTGAAGCATGCGCTGACCTCGACCGATTTTGAGATCACGGCGCCGAAGGGCGCAAACAAGGTAAGGGCCAACGTCATTGGCGTGGTAGAAAACCAGGCCCCCACTAAAGCGCTGAAAGCCGAATTGCCGATTATCGGCGGGCTTGTTGAAGGTGAGGGTGACGTATGTCAGATCTCACTGGTCGAACGACACCGGGCGACAGGGGGCGTCACCAATGCCTTTGTCTCGGGGTTTGGATATCAGGGAAAAATGGCCATGGCCTCGACCGTGGCACATGACAGTCACCACATGATCGTCGTCGGCACGGACCGTGAACAGATGGCGCTGGCCGCGAATCGACTGGCCGAGGTGGGTGGCGGCATCACGATCTTCCGGGACGGCCAGGAACTGGCGATGGTCGAACTTCCCATTGCCGGTCTGATGTCCGACAGCCCGGCCGCTGAAGTTGCGGCCAAGGCGGACAGGATGGTTCAAGCCATGCAGGAATGTGGCTGCAATCTGAACAACGCATATATGCAACATTCGCTGCTGGCGTTGGTCGTCATACCGGAACTCAGGATCTCTGATCTCGGGCTGGTTGACGTGCGCACATTCAAAAAAATTGATCTTCTGGAACCCTTGGCATGACGACACTCCTGACACCTGAGGCCCTTTCGCCAGAACAGTTCACCGATCCCGCAGCCGCAGTTGCGCGACTGGAGGAGCTTTACACTCAAGCAACAGAATTTCTGTGCGACAGCTTCTCGAAGGTACTGCAAAATGGAGCACCAACCGCCAGATACAGGGCCTATTACCCCGAGATTCGCATAATGACGTCGACCTATGCTCAAGTCGACAGCCGCCTGAGTTTTGGGCATGTGGCGGAACCCGGTGTTCACGCTACAACCGTAACGCGCCCGGATTTATTCCGGTCCTACCTGACCCAGCAGATTGCCCTGTTGATCAAGAATCACGACCAACCGGTGACGATTGCAGCGTCGGACACACCTATTCCGGTGCATTTTGCCGTGGCGAATACGTCAGGTCTGGTTGTGCCGCATCAGGGGGCGGCTGCTTTCACCCTGCGCGATGTGTTTGACGTGCCGGATCTGACCACCACGAATGACGACATCGTTAACGGCGTGCACGATCATGAAGACGCCGTCGGGCCCTTGTCATTGTTTACTGCCCAGCGCGTCGATTATTCACTTGCGCGACTGGCACATTACACAGCGACAGATGCCCGGCATTTTCAGAACCACGTTCTGTTCACGAACTATCAGTTCTATGTTTCGGAATTCGAGAACTACGCCCGTGAGCAGTTGGCTGATCCCAGCAGCGGGTATACCAGCTTTGTCTCGACCGGGAATGTTGAGATCACGGAGCCGGACGCAGAAATCGAGCAACCGCTGAAACTGCCGCAAATGCCAACCTATCATCTGAAGCGTGAAGATGGTTCGGGTCTTACTTTGGTGAACATCGGTGTCGGCCCCTCGAATGCGAAAACTGCGACCGACCATATCGCGGTTCTGCGCCCGCACGCGTGGTTGATGGTTGGCCATTGCGCCGGATTGCGCAACACGCAGGCATTGGGCGATTTCGTTCTGGCCCATGCATATCTACGTGATGACAAGGTTCTGGATGATGACCTGCCGGTCTGGGTGCCCATCCCGCCCCTGGCCGAAGTTCAGGTCGCGCTGGAACGCGCCGTGGCCGAGGTGACCGAGCTGGAAGGGTATGAACTGAAGCGGATCATGCGGACGGGAACAGTTGCATCGGTCGACAATCGCAACTGGGAACTGCGCGATCAATCCGGGCCGGTTCAGCGCCTCAGCCAGTCGCGGGCCATCGCGCTGGATATGGAAAGCGCCACCATCGCCGCGAACGGCTATCGCTTCCGCGTTCCTTACGGCACATTGTTGTGCGTTTCGGACAAACCCCTGCACGGCGAACTAAAGCTGCCGGGCATGGCGTCGTCCTTTTATACCACCCAGGTCAGCCGTCATTTGATGATCGGGATACGCGCCATGGAGCACCTGCGTGGCATGCCGTTAGAGCGTTTGCACAGCCGGAAATTGCGTTCCTTCGACGAAACTGCCTTCCTCTGACGCAAAAAAGCAACGTTTTCCCCATATTTTTAGGGGTTTCTGCGCTACTATTCGTTGTGTTTGGCCACAATATCCCGTTACAGTTACGCGGTGAGGCCCTATAGATCGGGCACGTTAAGGAGACCAAGAAATGGCAAAACCTATGACAAAGACTCAGCTGGTTGCTGCTCTCGCTGAGGAAATGGGAACCGATAAGAAATCCGCGAACTCTGCGCTTGAGGCCATCACCGGCCTGATCACGCGCGAAGTTTCCGCAGGTGGTGCAGTGACCCTGCCTGGCGTCGGCAAAATCTACTGCCGCGAACGCCCTGAGCGTCAGGTCCGCAACCCGGCAACCGGTGAAACCTTCACCAAAGAAGCCGACAAGGTTGTGAAAATGACCATCGCGAAAGCACTGAAAGACAGCGTGAACGGCTGATCTCAAGCGCTTGGAACCATATAAAGGGGTGGCGGTTACGCGGCCCCTTTTTTGTGCCTGAGCTTCACAATTTAAAGCCTGCGCACATGTGTCCTAAGGCATCAGCGTTCTTATTCAGACTGTAAATATGGGCTACAATCCAACACCGGATGTCCTTGGCACGTTTTTTACGGACAACCCTTTGAATTCCTGCTTGGCCCGCTAAATCCCAGTTCTATGGAACAGGATATTACATTCACGCGACTGCCCCTCGTCTCAGCACCTGAGATACTGGCGCATATGAGAAATCCAATTCTTGCCGAACACATGCCTCTCCTGACGCAGGATTGGGATGAGGAAACAGTCGCCAGTTTCGTTCATGCGAAAGAGTCGTGTTGGGCGCGGGACGGCCTAGGTCATTGGGCAATTCTGCACCGCGGACAATATGTGGGATGGGGCGGTTTTCAAAAAGAAGGTGAAGAGTGGGATTTCGGGCTGGTCCTGAAGCCCAGTGCATTTGGACTGGGTGCCAAAATAGCGCGTCAGGCCATCGCATTCGCAAAGCAGGACAATCGTATTCCGTTCGTGACATTCTTGCTGCCGCCTTCACGCACGAAACTGCGCGCAATGACTAAACTCGGCGCGTATTTTGTTGGGCAAGTAGACTACTCTGGCCACAGCTTCCTCAAATATCGTCTCGACACGGAATGAGGCGCGAACCGGGCAGCGCCAAAACACGGCTGCGGGCCCCGATGTCGAGGCCCGCTTTTGTTTTGGTAGGTTAGAAACAATCAGTGAATCGTCTCAACCTTGTGGAAGTCCAGATCACGATCTTCCGGCATGGCGTCGATACTCATCACCTCTTTGCGCTTGGTTACAAGGATATAGACCACGCAAGCCAGGTAGAGACCGACTACGACGGCTCCGATCCATTGGATTTGCAGCCACTGGCTCTGGAACAGCAGGGTCAGGACAAACAGCAGCGCGACGTTGCCGGCGACATAGGTCGCCTTGCCAAACCGCTCGGCGGTCATGTTCAGGTTGTCCGTATAGAGCCTAATCAGAGAGTCCAGCGAGTTGATCACAAAGGTCACGCCCACGATTACCATCGCGATATTGGTGATCCCTGCGGTGCTGATACCGTTCAGATGATAGTAGTAGAGAACGGTGAACCAGATCCCCAGCGGGATCGACGGGAAGATCAGCAACGCCGCCAGCAACTGCCAGGTCTTCAACCCGCCCACAAAGCGCGAAGTAAACTGGCCAATCATGATTGACCACGCAAACCACCAGAACAGGTAGAAGGCATGGTAGTCAGTCAGCGGCAGGACAAATTTGTGCATATTGGTGAAATAGGCGCCAATGTTACTGCCGGTTTCGACAAACCCGGTCATTCCCATACCAGCGGCCGCCCACATTCCCAGGATCAGGGCCATGAACAGGAAGGTCGAGCCCACCGACAGGATCCGCACATATTTCAGGTCGGTCGACGAGTATGCCGCCGCCAATATGACCACAAACACGATGACGTAGAAGGTGGTAACGACAGATTCGCCATCTCCGACCTCTGGCAGGTAGCCAGGCAGGTAGATCAGGAACAGGCTGGCGGTAAAGGCGCAGGTGCCAATAATGACCACGTTGTTGATCAGTTTGACCAGCGGGATCTCAAAGAATTTCACGCGCGGTTCGATCACGCAGAAATAGAAGGCTGTCAGGAAGTAAAACGCCCAGATCAGAAAACCCCAGAAACCGAATTCGATCGCCAGTGGATTAGCAAAGGCATATGCCGGATCTTCGGCATACCCACCAAATTCTGTCAACGGGAACATGATCAGGCCAACATCCAGACCGGACGTAAACAGGATCGCGATGAATGTGAAAAGGTGAACAGGTGTCACGCCAACGCAGCGCAGGTTCCACCATTTCACGACGAAGAACGCGACCAGGCCCAACGCCAGTAGGACGCCAAAAGATAGAATGTATTCCAGAAGCACCGACAACCCTCCCTTGATATGTCAGATCCCGGAGCTGATAGCTTTAATTGGTTAGTCAATCAACGAAAACATAAGGGCGACTTTCCTGTCATCACATATGCGTCTTTTATGACGCGCAGCGCTTGCGACCGATCACAAAATCGGGGACAGTCCGCGCAAAGTGACAGGGGGTCTCCATGGATCTGCGCGCCATAGCCATGGGGCTGACATTTGCCCTGATCTGGTCGTCCGCCTTTACCTCGGCGCGGATCATAGTGGCAGACGCCTCTCCTTTGTTTTCGCTGGCTCTGCGGTTTTTGATCTCAGGGGTTCTGGGGGTTCTGATTGCCCGGGCGATGGGGCAAAGCTGGCACCTGACTCGGAACCAATGGCGGGCGACAATTCTGTTCGGTATCTGCCAAAATGCCCTGTATTTGGGTCTGAATTTTTACGCGATGCAAACGGTCGAGGCTTCGGTTGCGGCGATTATCGCGTCCACAATGCCCTTGCTGGTGGCACTGGCAGGGTGGCTTATTTTTGGCGAGAAACTGCGCCCTCTCGGTATTTTGGGTTTGTTTGCCGGATTCACCGGCGTCGCCCTGATCATGAGCAGCCGGATCAGTTCTGGTGTCGACATGTTCGGCGTCGCGCTATGCGGCATCGGAGCTTTGGCGCTGACCTTTGCCACCCTCGCGGTTCGCGGCGCAACCTCAGGCGGCAATTTCATGATGGTCGTGGGCCTGCAGATGCTTGTAGGTTCCGCCACGTTGTTCGTGGCCGCTCCGATCTTTGAGACCATTTACATCCACCCGACGCTGCCACTGGCATTGGCGTTCACTTACACAACCCTGTTTCCTGGGCTGCTGGCCACGCTGATCTGGTTCCTTCTTCTGGATCGCATCGGCGCGATCCGCGCAGCCACGTTCCACTTTTTGAACCCGGTATTTGGTGTCACGATTGCGGCCATATTATTGGGCGAAAAACTGGGCGCGATGGACGCAATTGGCGTTACCGTCACGACGCTGGGTATTCTTGCGGTTCAGCTGTCACGCCAACCTTCTGGCAAAACGGCTTCGGCCTAAAGCAAGGACCCAAATGTTTGCGTCTGACCGACTGCACGACTGTGAGAGCTGTTTGAAATATCGCTTTGCTTTCTACCCTGCAGCCCCCAGATAAAGGTTCAAACGTCAAATCAGCCGGAGGATCCATGACACGCTACACCAAAGACCCCACGGTTATCGCGGCGCTTTCGCCCGAAGAATTTCATGTCACCCAACGCAACGGCACCGAACGACCGGGGACAGGCAAGTATTTGGGGAACAAGGAACCGGGCATCTACGTGGACATCGTGTCAGGCGAGCCGCTGTTTGCTTCGACCCACAAATACGAATCCGGATGTGGCTGGCCCAGCTTCACCAAGCCGATCCTCCATGAGCATGTGGAGGAGTTTCGCGATACGACGTATGGTATGATCCGGACCGAGGTTCGCTCGAAACACGGCGACAGCCATCTGGGGCATGTCTTCCCCGACGGCCCGCGAGAACATGGTGGCCTGCGGTATTGCATCAACTCGGCCTCGCTCAGGTTCATCCATCGGGATGAGATGGAGGCTGAAGGTTACGCCGAATTCCTGATCCACGTGGAGGAAATCCAATGACTGAACAACGTGCTGTACTGGCCGGAGGCTGCTTTTGGGGTATGCAGGACCTGATCCGCAAGCTGCCGGGCGTCTTGCGAACCCGGGTGGGCTACACCGGAGGCGATGTGCCCAACGCAACCTATCGCAACCATGGCACCCACGCCGAAGGGATCGAGATCTGGTTTGACCCGTCGCAGATCAGTTACCGCGACCTGCTGGAATTTTTCTTCCAGATTCACGACCCGACCACGGTGAACCGGCAAGGCAACGACCGAGGCATGAGCTATCGTTCCGCGATTTACCACGTCGATGAAGCCCAAAGAGCAACTGCGCTGGATACTATCGCAGATGTGAATGCCAGCGGCATGTGGCCGGGAAAAGTCGTAACCGAAGTCGAACCCGTCGGCGATTTCTGGGAGGCCGAACCCGAGCATCAGGATTATCTTGAGCGCATCCCGAACGGATATACCTGCCACTTCCCGCGCCAGGACTGGGTTCTTCCCAAACGTGCCAGCGCCGCAGAATAATGCACCACCTGCCCGGCCCCTCTGTACAAGTCAGAGGGGCTAGCCCGCCGCAACCCGCGGTCGCCCGCTTGCCTCGACCGTGATCATTGCTTCGACAAACACATCATTGGCCTCGACCCGCGCGGTTTTGATGTCGCGATCCACGATCACGCGGATATCTTCTGCACCGGCTTCGCGCACCGCACCTTCAGCTTCCGACCTCAGAACATTTTCCAGCAAAGCCAACGCGTCTTCTGATGCGGAAAAATCCTTGGGCCCGCCCTTGAGATGTACACGATACCGCCCTTCGGCAGGGCTTGTCACCGTGCCCGATCGCCGTAAGGTCAACCGTCCCACGACGGCGCCAATCGCATTGGCTACGCCCGCATGTTCCGGCAGGATCATCCGGCAGTGCAGCCGTTCACCAACCGCCCGGTAATAGCTGGGGGCTGATGCCCCAAGCCCCACAACATCAACGTTTAGAGCTGCGGTCAGCGACAACAAACCGCGATGCCGCGCCAATCCGCGCTGTGTCAGGACATGCCGCGCCAACTCCTGTGGCGGCAGCCCGAAACTGTCCGGTTCCTCATCAAAAACAGCCTCTAACAAGATCAAACTGGTCTGTTCCGTCAACTGGTCCACGATCATTTGCGCCAGCGCCTCGGCGGAATTTGCCAACATATCCCCGGACCCGACCCGTTTGCGCGCAACCAGTTCTAGTGCCTTACGGGCGGCTTCAGCATCCCAGGCATCCACCCGCCCCAGTACATGGCTGGCATCCGACGGCGTCACGCCCGAGATCTGAACGATCCCGCGATCCACCAACCGGGTCAATGCGCCGCTCTCCATTCGGGACCTAAGCAAGGAACCAATCGGCAGAACCTGATCTCCCAACCGCTCCAACAGGGCTTCTTCGCGCACATCTATACCGTCGTCACGTATTCCCGGCACGCGTCGGGCAAAGCGCGTATCGTGCTCACCCACCGTCGTGGCCCGCAATTGCTCGTCCAGAACGGCATGAACGATCTCGGGCGCTTCCGAGGCGATCAGGGACACCGGAAGAACGCGGCGCGGCCCCAGAAAAACACCGCCCTGCAACCCCTCGGTCACGACATGCACCTGACTGTCACCTCCAAGGCCATGGGTGCGCATCGCAACTGCCTCGACCATTGTGCGGAACCCGCCCACCTGTGCCCCTGCCGTGTCGATCGCGGGCTTACCGTCACGGATCAACGCCACGTCAGTTGTCGTACCGCCAATATCCGACACCAACGCATTCTCTGCGCCAGTCAACCAGCGCGCGCCGACAATTGACGCGGCAGGTCCGCTCAGGATCGTTTCAATGGGGCGTTCACGCGCCTGTTCAGCACTCATCAACGCCCCATCACCGCGAACAACCATCATCGGGGCCATAATCCCCAACTCGCGCAGCCGGTCCTGCGCCCGCCCGATCAAACGGTCGATCATCCCGATCAGCCGCGCGTTCAACACTGCCGTCACGGCGCGTTTCGGCCCATTCAGCTTTGCCGACAAGTGATGCGAACATGTTACCGGAGCCCCGGTTCTTTCCGAAACGATTCGCGCGGCTTCAAGTTCATGCGCGGGATTACGGGTGGCAAACTGAGCGGCTATGGCAAAGCCTGAAATCCCCTTGTGAGTGTCTAAAAACTGCTCCAGCGCGGCAACATCCAATGGTGCAGCTTCGCTGCCAGAATGGGAATGCCCACCAGACATAACCAGGGCCGGGTCCCCTTTTAACGCGTCCTTCAAACCGTGCTTTTCAAGGTCGCTGTCTTTGAACCCGATATAGATCAATGCAACGCGCCCGCCCTGCCCTTCGACCAAGGCATTTGTCGCCAATGTAGTGGACAAAGAGGCCATTGAAATCTGATCCGGCGCAACTTTTGCCTGCTCCAAAACGGCAGAAATCGCCTTGCCTACACCAATTGCCAGATCCGCACGTGTGGTCAGGGACTTGGCCGAGGCTATTACCTCTTTTTCATCCCGGATCAGTACCGCATCGGTATAGGTTCCACCCGTATCCACCCCCAAAGCCAGCGCCATCGGGTTCTCCTTACTGTTCGCTGCAGATTGGTGTAGCGATTGGGGCCGACACGTCCAGCCTGTTTGCGGCAATTATGAAAGTTGTTCCACCGCCCAGCGCGCTGCGTCGGCCACGGTTTCATCTGGGTCATCTGTCAAACTTTGGGCCGCGGCCCTCAGTTTCGACTGCCCCGAGTTTCCAATGGCATAAAGCACGTTGCGCACAAACCGGTCGCGCCCGATCCGTTTGATGGGTGAGCCCGAGAATTTCGCTCGGAACGAAGTATCATCAAGCGCCACCAGCTCTTCCAGCGCAGGCGCCGCCAGATCTTCGCGCGCTGCATAGCGCAGGTCGCTTGCGGCAACCGCAAACTTGTTCCACGGGCAAGCCGCAAGGCAATCGTCACAGCCGTAGATTCGATTGCCCAGCTTTCTGCGAAGCTCAGGCTTCACAGGGCCTTTATGCTCGATTGTCAGATAGGAAATGCACCGCCGTGCGTCCAACTGATACGGGCCCGGAAAGGCGTCCGTGGGGCAGCTGTCCAAACAGGCCCGACAAGACCCGCAGCGATCAATCTCAGCGGGATCCGCGGGTATATCCAAAGTTGAAAAAACAGACCCTATAAAGGCCCAATTACCCCACTCCCTGCTGACCAGATTCGTGTGTTTCCCCTGCCAGCCCAACCCGGCGGCCTGCCCCAAAGCTTTCTCCGGCACGGGTGCAGTGTCAACAAACACCTTAACCTCGCCGCCCGCCTCGGCAATCAGCCACCGCGCCAGGCGCTTCAGTCGCTTTTTGACCAGATCATGATAGTCTTTGTTCTGCGCATAGACAGAAATCGCCCCGTGGCCGCGTTGCTTCAAGACGTCTGTAGGATCATGTTCCGGCGTGTAACTCTCGGCCAGCATGATCACTGATCGCGCCTCGGGCCAAAGGGCCGCAGGATCACCGCGCCAATGCGTCCGCTCGGCCATCCATCCCATCTGCCCATGATACCCTGCGTCCAGGAACGCTGCCAAACGCTCGGGAACTTTTGGAACATCCCAGGGGCGGCAGACACGGCACGCAACAAACCCCTCTTCAAGGGCCTGCTGTACCAGCTTTTCCTTCAAATCTGATCCGCTCTTCATCTGGCCAAAAATATCCTCGGGGGGAATCGCGCAGATGCCCGATGGGGGGAGACAGCCCCGCTGGCACACACTATCAGAAATCCAGATCTGCGTAATGGGGCGGCGGCCGGAAACCCGGCACCTGATCCGCCAGAATAGAGCGAAAAGCAGGGCGCGATTTGATTTTCGCATACCAGTCCTTGACCACCTGACTGCGGTTCCAATCCACATCCGAGATATAGTCCAGCGACGACAGGTGCGCCGCTGCCGCGAAATCAGCCAGTGTCATCTGATCACCGGCCAACCACCGGCGGTGATCCAACAGCCATGCCATATAATCCAGATGGTACTTGATCGCTTTGGCACCCTGTTTGACGTTCTTGCTGTCAGGATAGCCCTGACCCGTCACTTTTTTGTTCACCCGTTCGTACAGCAGCTTCGACGTCACCTCATGATGGAATTTGTCGTCAAACCAGCCGACAAGGCGCCGTACTTCGTATCGGGCTTCGGGACTTTTTGGCATTAATGATGGTTCGGGGCGGGTTTCCTCAATATATTCGCAGATCGCCGCGCTTTCCGACATCATTTGTCCGTCCAGACGCAATACTGGTACTTTACCCGCAGGGTTTCGGCGCAAAAAGTCGGGATCCTGCTCCCAGTATCGCTCTTCGACAAGCTCAACCTCGATCTTCTTTTCCGCCAAAGACAGCCGAACCTTGCGGCAATACGGAGAGAGGGGAACATGAAACAAACGCGCCATGGGCTTCCAATCGAACCAGTGAGTACCCGACAGATTTAGCCTTGGCAGGCGACGGGTTTCAATCCTCGAAACAATCTGCGCGACCATCTGCGCGGATGGTGGCCGCCCCATCCAGAATAGATGCCGCCCGTCTGCGCGTACGCGCCGTCGGATCTGTGACTGACCTGTTGCGCGGTGACGGCAGAATGGCGGCAATCCGCGCTGCCTGAACTGGGGTCAGTTTCGATGCGCTGGTGTTGAAATACTGTTGCGCGGCAGCCTCGACCCCAAAAACGCCATTCCCGGTTTCGGCAACGTTCAGATAGACCTCAAGGATGCGCCGCTTGCTCCAGAAAATCTCGACCACAGGTGTGATCGAAGTTTCCAGCGCCTTGCGTATCCAACTGCGCCCCTGCCAAAGGAATACGTTCTTTACCACTTGCTGTGTAATGGTCGAGGCACCGCGATTTCCGCCATCCTGAAGCGCATCTCGAATGGCCTCTACATCAAATCCCCAATGCAGGCAGAAATTCGCATCCTCTGCTGCCACAACCGATCGCGCCATGATCGGGGCCATGTCCTCGATCGGTACCCATTCACGCTCAACCTTTCCCAATCGGCGCCATTCTGACCAGATCGTATGGGTTAAAGGTGGGTTCACAACCGAATACAACAGGATTATCGCAAGCAAAGCTCCTGCAATTGCCGCAACCGCACGAGTCAGCCAACGGCGTATCTGACGCACCGTTGGTGATTTCCTGCTGGATGCCTTGTTTTTCTTACCGCTTGATTTGCGGGCTGCTTTCTTCGCCATACTTCAGCTATACGACGCGCGGTCCGGGTTTGAAACGGCCTAAATTGCGAAGGCGCGCGCTTCGCGCGGGTGAACAACCGGGCGTGCGGTTTCTACCGACATCGGATCATGACCTGCCAGTTCAGGGAACAGATGCAGGACCTCGCTCTGCGTTTCGCGGTCCGAGGCCGACAACGCATGCCCCGGATAATAGCTTTCGCTTTTGGCACCATTGGCGATGACGATCTCGTGCTGCTTGAACAAAAGGTGGAAATACTCCACCTCACCGCCTTCCACGCGGGTCACCGTTTTTCCATTGACCAGAGCATGTGCCGGAATCAGCGCTTCAGCGTGCCCGGACAGATACGAGGCTCGCCAGTCTTCAATCAGCATCCTATGCTGAGGCGAAACAAGCAGCGGACGATCCAGGTCGAACACTCCGGCCTCAAACCGGATCGGGGCCAGCTTTCCTTCGGCGGCTACCAATGTACGCCCAACCCAGATCAAAGGCTGAGGGCCATGATCCACGGTCGTGACCAGATCACCGACCTTAAGATCTTCCACCGTGCGTTCCCCATCCGGGGTCATTATCATGGTGCCCGGCGTGAAACAGGGCGGACCCAAATTGCCGACATTCAGCGGCCCCTGTGTGTTGACGAAGGTGGCTGAAACAAACGTTCCCGGCTGCAAGACCTGGCCGTCTGTCGGTGTAAAAACCCGAGATCCATCAGCCAGATAAAACGTGGTGCCGGTATAGGTTACATTCCCGACGCCCGCGACGTTGATGGTAACAGTGTCTCCCGGCCAGGAATTCGTAACGTCCTGGCCATTGACTGTATCACCACTCGGTGCATCAATTTCGTTGTCATCATCTGCATCGATCAAAGTGAAACTGCTAACCGCGACAGCCGTTCCCGCAGGCGGCGGGTTTGCTGGATCGAAAGTATAAAACTGATCCTGATACGGTGTTGGCATCCGGTTGCCCCTGTCTGCTTATCATCTGGTGCCTAGATCGGCCCATGATTATCGCCTGAGTGTGAAGAAAGATTGGCGATTTTCGGATAAACGGGCAAGACCAGCACTGAAACGTCGTTAATATACGAACCCCGCGTGGTGCAAATGACACGCGGGGTTTCGAGAGGCAAAAAGTTTCGGCTTATTCCGCCGGAACTGCTTTGGCTTCAACACTCAGTGGGTGGCTAAGTTTGTTCAGCATTTCCTTCGGGCAAACCTGCAGGAAGTTGCCTTTTTCCACATCCCAATGCTGAAGAATATCAGCAGCCTTGCGGCTTTGTGATTCAGCAGCGTGACGCATGATAAGCGTTTTTAACTGATCTTCCCAGTGATCCACAGTGACCCGGCAAGTGACCAGCGTTTCCCTGTTCATCAGCGCCTCGGCCTTGCCTTCGGGATCATACAGATAGGCCATTCCGCCTGTCATGCCCGCACCAAAGTTGGCTCCGATCGTTCCAAGGATAACGGCGACACCGCCGGTCATGTATTCACACCCGTTGGAACCGCACCCCTCGACAACAACCTTGGCGCCAGAGTTCCGCACCGCGAACCGTTCACCGGCGCGACCGGCGGCAAACAGATACCCATCAGTGGCCCCATAGAGAACCGTGTTACCAATGATCGTATTGTCATCTGCTTTCAGCGGGCTGACTTGCGGTGGGCGCACGACGATCATACCCCCGGACAGGCCCTTACCGACATAGTCATTGGCATCGCCCGACACTTCCAGCTTCAGACCCGGGGCCGCAAAAGCTCCCAGCGATTGCCCGGCAGAGCCTTGCAACTTCACATGCAGATGGTCGTCCTGAAAGGTGTTCCGCATCCCGAAATTCTGCACAATATGGCTGGACACACGGGTTCCAACGGTCCGGTGCGTGTTCTGCACGGCATAAGACAGCTGCATCTTTTCACCATCCTTCAGGAACCGGGCCGCATCACGAACGATTTCGGCGTCCAGCGTATCCGGCACCGCGTTGCGCTCTTTGTCGCGGTTGTAGACGATGTTATGTGCCCCATCGACAGTGATCAGCAGCGGATTGAGGTCCAGATCGTCCAGATTCGCCGATCCCCGGCTGACCTGAGCCAACAGGTCGGCTCGGCCGATGATCTCGTCAACCGAGCGCGCACCGAGGCTGGCCAGCAACTCTCGCACTTCCTGGGCATAGAAAGTGATCAGGTTCACCACTTTATCCGCATTGCCGGTGAACTTGGCGCGCAGGGATTCATCCTGCGTACACACGCCCACCGGACAAGTGTTCGACTGACACTGACGCACCATGATACAACCCATGGCGATCAGCGCGGCGGTACCGATGCCGTATTCCTCGGCCCCCATCATCGCGGCCATGACAATGTCGCGACCGGTACGCAGACCACCGTCGGTCCGCAGGGTGACGCGATCCCGCAGGTTGTTCATCGCAAGAACCTGATGCGCCTCGGTCAGGCCCATCTCCCACGGCAAACCGGCATATTTGATCGAGGTCGCAGGCGACGCGCCTGTACCGCCATTGTGACCCGAAATAAGGATAATATCCGCTTTCGCTTTGGCTACACCGGCAGCAATCGTGCCAACGCCCGAGGACGCTACCAGCTTGACCGTCACCTTGCAGCGCGGGTTGATCTGCTTCAGATCGTAGATCAGCTGCGCCAGATCCTCGATCGAATAGATATCGTGGTGCGGCGGCGGCGAGATCAGCGTCACGCCCTTGGTCGAATGGCGCAGGCGCGCGATCAGGTCGGTGACCTTCATACCTGGCAACTGACCACCTTCGCCGGGTTTTGCACCCTGAGCGACCTTGATCTCAAGCTCTTCACACTGGTTGAGGTATTCCGCAGTCACGCCAAACCGGCCCGAAGCCACCTGTTTGATCTTGGCCGAAGGGTTGTCGCCATTGGGTTCAGGCACGAAATGTGCCGGATCTTCGCCACCTTCGCCACTGTCGGATTTCGCACCGATCCGGTTCATCGCCACGTTCAGTGTTTTATGCGCTTCGGGCGACAATGCACCCAGCGACATACCTGGCGTGACAAAGCGTTTGCGGATCGAGGTGATCGATTCCACCTCTTCGATCGGCACCGGCTTGCCCAACGGTTTGAAATCCATCAGATCGCGCAAATGAATTGGCGGGTTCGACTGCATCTTGGCCGAATACTGTTTCCACAGCTCATACGAAGCCTTGTTGCAGGCCATCTGCATCATGTGCATCGAGGTCGCTTCCCACGCGTGGGTCTCACCTGACTTACGCGCCTTGTAGAAACCACCGATGGGCAGCACATCCAGACCGCTGTTCCAACCCTTGGCATGGATTTCTTCGGCCTTGGCCTGAATACCTTTGATACCGATACCGGAAATCCGGCTGGTCATACCGGGGAAATACTCGGCCACCATGGCACGGCTGAGGCCGACGGCCTCAAAGTTCAGACCACCGCGATAGGACGAAATGACCGAGATGCCCATCTTGGCCATGATCTTCAACAGGCCCTGATCGATCGCCTCGCGATAGCGCGCGACGTTTTCTGTCAGGGTTCCGTCCAGCAAACCGCGGTCGATGCGGTCGGCCAAAGAATCTTCGGCCAGGTAGGCGTTCACCACAGTCGCACCACATCCGATCAGAACGGCAAAGTAATGCGGGTCCACACATTCGGCCGAACGAACGTTCAACGAACAGAAGGTCCGCAAACCCTGACGCGTCAAATGGGAATGCACAGCGCTGGTCGCGAGAATCATTGGTATCGCAATCCGATCCTCGCCCGACCGCATATCAGACAGGACAATATGCCCGGCACCAGATCGCACCGCCTCTTCGGATTCGGCTCTGATACGGGCCAAAGCTTCGCTCAATGCGCCTTGACCAGCCTCGAAGCTACAGTCGATTTCCGCCAGCGGCGCATCAAAGTTCTCAACCAGTTTGTCCCATTGCGCGTTGCCGACAAAGGGGCTTTCCAGAACCACGATCTCGGTCTGGCTGCTGTCTTCGTCCAGCACGTTCTTGAGGTTGGCAAACCGGGTTTTCAGCGACATCACGCGGTATTCACGCAGGCTGTCGATCGGCGGGTTGGTCACCTGGCTGAAGTTCTGACGGAAAAAATGGCTCAGCGGGCGGTATTGTTTTGACAAAACAGCCGAGGGCGTATCATCACCCATGGATGCCAAGGCTTCCTTGCCATCCTCCGCCATCGGAGCAAGGATTTGCTCCAACTCTTCTACCGAGTATCCCGCAGCAATCTGGCGCTTGCGCAACTCGCCACCCGCAAAGATCGGAGCTTCGGTCACACCCGCAAGCGTTTCGTCCAGGTCGTTTATCTTGCCAACCCATTCGCCGAATGGAAGCGCGCTGGCCAGTTTGTTCTTGATTTGGGTGTCCCGGTACAGCTTGCCTTTTTTCATGTCGACCGCCAGCATCTGACCCGGCCCCAATGCGCCTTTTTCGGTCACGGTGGCTTCGTTGATCGGCACCATTCCGGCCTCCGACCCTGCGATGACAAGGCCATCGCCAGTCACGACGTACCGCATGGGGCGCAGCCCGTTCCGGTCCAGACCAGCGCAAACCCAGCGTCCATCGGTCATCGCCAGCGCGGCCGGACCATCCCATGGCTCCATCACCGAGTTGCAGTAGGAATACATGTCGCACCACGCTTGCGGCAGCTCGACCGCCTGCTTGGACCAGCTTTCCGGAACCAGCATGGTTTTCGCCATCGGGGCCGACCGCCCCGCACGCACCAACACCTCGAAAACCGAGTCTAATGCGGCGGAATCTGACGAACCACCAGCGATGATCGGCTTGATGTCTTCGGCATAGTCACCAAAAGTTCCGCTAGCCATCCGGATTTCATGGCTTTTCATCCAGTTGACGTTGCCCTTGAGGGTGTTGATCTCGCCGTTATGGGCCAGCATGCGGAATGGTTGTGCCAGCCACCATTGCGGGAAGGTGTTCGTGGAATACCGCTGGTGGTAAATCGCAAACGCCGATTCAAAGCGGTCATCCATCAGATCGGGATAGAATACAGCGACCTGTTCAGCCAGCATCATGCCCTTGTAGATGATCGACCGGCAGGACAGCGACGCAAGATAAAGGCCCGAAATGCCCGACGCCAAGGCCGCTTTTTCGATGCGGCGACGGATGACATAGAGTTCGCGCTCAAAAGTTTCTTCGTCCACACCCTTGGAGTTCGAGATCAGGATCTGCTCAATCTCGGGGCGGGTCGCGTTGGCCTTTTCCCCCAGGCAAGTCACATCGACAGGCACGTGTCGCCAGCCATAGATGTAATACCCCATACGCAGAACTTCGCTTTCGACGATGGTCCGGCACCGCTCCTGTGCGCCAAAATCGGTGCGGGGCAGGAAGACCTGACCAACTGCAATCAGTTCATTCAGCTTGGGTTCGTGGCCTGTGCGGCGGATCTGATCATAGAAGAAGGGAACTGGAATCTGCACATGGATGCCCGCGCCGTCGCCGGTCTTGCCATCCGCGTCCACGGCTCCGCGATGCCAGATCGCTTTCAGGGCATCAATCCCGGCATCCACCACCTTGCGAGACCGTTTGCCATCAACGGACACAACAAGGCCCACACCGCACGAAGAATGCTCTTCTGCCTCGGAGTAGAGACCATTTTCGGCCATCCACTTGCGTTTTGCTTCTTCTGCCCGCACCCAATCGGCATCATATTTGGTCATTGGCTGTCTCCTTCGTCAGAGAGGGAATACATGGCTTCGACCTCGGCTTTGGTCATTTGCCGACGTTCGCCTGCGAACGCGTATCCCTCGGGCTTTTTGTCGATATAAAGTTCAAGTTTCAGCGGGTTGCCTGTTGCATTTTCAAACAGGCCAGCCGCCATTTGTGTCTGTCCGTGCATCTCACCCGGTAGCGTGATCCGGTACCAGAGCGAGGATCCGCATTCGTCGCAAAAGGCACGTTCTGCCCAGTCGGACGAGGTAAATGTCTTGACCGGGCCTAGCGCGGCATAGCCTTCTTTCGCCTGAAACGTCACCAGCATCGAACTGGTCCACCGACGGCATTGGTCACAGTGACACGCCCCCAGCGCATCCCGCGCCGGTGTAGCAGTTACAGTGACCGCACCACACATGCATTGGCCTTGAAGTTCCGACATTTCGAACCCTCCTGAAAGCTGGGGTTATTCCGCTGCGACGGCAGTCTTGGCATTAAACCGGTCGATGATCGCGTCGGCGCAGTCGCGCCCGTCACGGATCGCCCATACAACCAGCGAAGCACCGCGCACGATGTCGCCAATTGCGTACACACCTTCCATTTCGGTTTCCCCGGTCTGGAATGCTGCCCGGACCGTTCCCCATCGGGTGACGGGCAAGTCGGGCTGCCCGAACAGCGTTGGCAGGTCTTCGGGCTCAAAACCCAGCGCCTTGATCACCAGATCGGCGTCCTCGACATAATCCGCGCCTTCGATCACTTCGGGGGCCTGGCGACCAGATGCATCGGGTTGCCCCAGGCGCATTTTCTGCACCATCACGCCGGAAACCTTGTCGTCGCCCGTGAACCCCTTGGGTGCACTGAGCCATTCGAATACCACGCCTTCTTCCTCGGCATTCTGTGTCTCGCGCTGCGAACCCGGCATGTTTGCCCGGTCACGACGGTACAGGCATTTGACTGACGTCGCGCCCTGGCGGATCGACGTGCGCACACAATCCATCGCAGTGTCGCCACCACCGATCACGACAACCTTCTTGCCCTCGGCATTCAGCCGTCCGTTGTCGAAATCCTCAACAACGTCACCAAAGCTTTTACGGTTTGATGCGGTCAGGAAATCGATTGCCTTCTCGATCCCGGCAAGACCACTGCCCGGCATGGACAGATCCCGCGACTTGTAAACGCCCGTCGCGATGATGACCGCGTCATGCTTGGCGTGAATTTCCGCGAATTTGGCAGCGTCCACGTCGCAGTTCAAAACGAACTCGACACCGCCGTCAGCCAACAGGTCGTTGCGCCGCTGGACGACTTCTTTTTCAAGCTTGAAGCCCGGAATGCCATACATCAGCAACCCACCCGCACGGTCGTAGCGGTCATAGACCGTGACCTGAATACCGGCCCGACGCAGCATGTCTGCCGCGGCAAGACCGCCCGGCCCGCCACCGATGATGCCGACGCTTTCACGGCGCTCTGCCGCAGGGACCACTGGCTTGACCCAGCCTTTTTCCCACGCCGTGTCGGTAATGTACTTTTCGATCGTTCCGATGGTGACCGTTCCATGACCGGATTGTTCGATCACGCAATTTCCTTCGCACAAACGGTCCTGCGGGCAGATGCGGCCGCAAATCTCGGGGAAGGTGTTTGTCGCCTGGCTGGTTTCGTAAGCTTCTTCCAACCGTCCGGTTGCAGTCAGCCGCAACCAGTCGGGAATGTTGTTATACAGCGGGCAGTGCGATTGGCAGTAAGGCACACCGCATTGACTGCAACGGCTGGCCTGTTCTGCTGCTTTCTCGGCAGCGAATTCTGCATAGATCTCGTTAAAGTCTTCTCTGCGGTCATTGGCGGCACGCTTTTCCGGCATGACGCGGTCGATCTGCACAAATTTCAGCATCGGTTGCTTGGCCACGGGTCAGACTCCATGAATTGGCTTGGTTCGGTTTCTTTATGCGATGCGCAAACGGATGAAAAGTCATATACACTGACCTATTATGAGAATTTTTCGCCCTTCCACTCGAAATCGGCAAATTATGGAGGGAATTTTAGGTACGATCCGGACCTATATGAAGACTTTCCTTTTCTCCACTGCCCTTATAGCCATACACCACAAGAAAATCGTGGCGACAGCACGGCAGGGCAGATGAGTCTTTTCCACCTGATTCTCGTGGCAATCATTCAGGGAATAACTGAGTTTTTGCCCATTTCGTCTTCGGGTCACCTGATCCTGCTGCCGAATTTGTCAGGCCTTCAGGATCAGGGTCAAGCCATAGACATCGCGGTGCACGTCGGAACCCTCGGAGCGGTCGTTCTGTATTTCTGGACGGATGTGAAGCAGGCCCTTGCCGGGTTGCCGCGCGCCTTGACCGGCCGGACAGATACGCCGCAGGCCCGTTTGGCTCTGGGCCTCATCATTGCAACAATTCCAACCGTGATTGCAGGTCTGATCCTGCATCTGACCGGGTTAAGCGAGGCCATGCGTTCGATCGCTGTAATCGGATGGACAATGCTGGGCTTTGGCCTGCTGCTTTATTGGATTGACCAGAAAAGCCCCCAGACGAAAGGGGCGGCCGATTGGGGTGTGCGCGATGCTTTCATCATGGGGCTGTGGCAGGTTCTTGCGCTGATCCCCGGAACATCGCGATCCGGGATCACCATTACAGGAGCACGTCAACTGGGCTATACCCGAGCAGACGGCGCACGGATTGCCATGCTTATGTCAATCCCAACCATTCTGGCCTCAGGCACACTGCTGGCACTGGATGTGATACGCGACGCTGATGCGCAACTGGCACGGGACGGGGCCATTGCCGCGGCATTTGCTTTTGTCTCGGCACTTCTGGCGCTTAGCCTTATGATGCGACTGCTGCGCAGTGTCAGCTTCACGCCCTATGTGATCTACCGCGTCATACTGGGCGCGGCATTGTTGTTCATGGCCTACAGCTGATCAGATACGCAGGTTCTTCGCCGAGTTCTGAATGTCGTCATACTGCCCCGATGGGCGGAATTTCCAAAGATATTCCGGCAGCACCGATTCCAGAGTGGTCGGCGCAATGCCAAGATCCGCAAAGGACTTGGCCCCGTCAGATACCACGTTGTCATGACGCAGATTCCTGACCTGGTCGCGGGTCAGAATGTTGTTCGGGAACAGCTGGAAGCTGACGAATTTCGCAATATCCAGCACGCCCGCCATAATCCGGGCAGCAAAAAACGGAAGACCGACAATGATGCGCCGCCGGTGGATCACTTCAAGCATCTGTTGCATCAGGGCGCGGAAGGTTTTCACTTCCGGCCCGCCAAGCTCGTACACGCCCGGCTCAGCCTGCCCCAGAATACCTTTGACCGCTGCCTGGGCCACGTCGTCCACGTAGACGGGTTGGAATTTGGTCTCAGCACCAACCACCGGCAGGAACGGACCCATGCGGGTCATCCCGGCAAATCGGTTAAAGAACTGATCCTCGGTACCGAAGATCACAGATGGGCGAAGGATCACTACATCCGGCATGTGCTTCAGCACACCCGCCTCGCCCAGCGCTTTGGTCCGGGCATAATCGCTGGCCGCGTTTGCATCTGCACCTATAGCCGAGATATGCACCATTCGACCAATGCCCTGCTGTGCGGCCAAGCGCGCAATACGCTCGGCCCCTTCGGTCTGAACGGCATCAAACGCGTTCTTGCCCAGTTCATTCAGCACACCCACACAGTTCACCACGACATCGGCGCTCTGCATTGCCAGCGCGACCGAGGCGTCATCGCGGATATTGCACAGCACAGGCTCAACCTGTCCCACGGCGCCGTAGGGTTTCACGAACATGGCTTCGTTCGGGCGTCGTACAGCCACCCGCACACGCCACCCCTCTCTCGCCATGCGCCGCGCGATGTAGCGACCGACAAATCCCGATCCGCCATAAATCGTCACCAGTTTCGACATGAGAGGGCTCCTGCTGAGAAATTGCGCCCTAGAACTAACGCCCGCAGGCCAGCCAAACAAGGCACTAATTCGCCGCGCCGGTCATGAAATAATAAGGCCAAAACTTCAGTTCGAAAACCGAACTTAAAAAACTTTCAAAATTCATTCAGAATCCGGTTGACGCCCCACGCCAGTCAGCTTAAACGCCGCTCCACGACACCTGCCCAGGTGGCGGAATTGGTAGACGCGCTAGCTTCAGGTGCTAGTGTCCGTATGGACGTGGAGGTTCGAGTCCTCTCCTGGGCACCATTTCTTCCCAAAGAAAATATGGAAGCAGCCGCCTAATGAGCTGGTGATGTCTGAATCGGTGTCTTATCGCTTCAAATCATCTTTGAAACAGCGGCGATTCTGTCATGACAAGATAAACCGCAATAAAGGTTCTCGTGGCGCTATGTATACCCGCTTGGTTCTGGGTCGCCTATCGCCTCCTGCTTTTGGTAAGCGGCAAAACCAAAGAAGGGTAAAGCAGCGCCGGTATTACGCGCGCTTTTCACTGATCGAGGTTACGCCCAGAACATCCAGCACCCTGGCTTCGATCTGCTCGGCATTCATACCCGCAACGGCATACATATCCGCAGGGCTGGCCTGATTGATGAAGATGTCAGGCAAGACCATCGAGCGGTATTTCAAGCCCCGGTCAAAAACACCCTCATCCGCCAGAAGCTGTGCTACATGGCTGCCAAATCCGCCAACAGCGCCTTCTTCGATGGTGATCAACGCCTCATGATCCGCAGCCAGATCCAGGATAAGGTCCCGATCCAGCGGCTTGGCAAAGCGGGCGTCGGCGATGGTTGGGTTGATGCCTTTGGCGGTCAGAGACTCGGCTGCTTTCTGAACTTCAGCCAGCCGCGTGCCAAAAGACAAAAGTGCGACGCGCGCGCCTTTTCGGATCATGCGGCCTTTGCCGATCTCCAGTACCTCACCGCGTTCGGGCAAGTCCACTCCAACACCTTCGCCGCGCGGATAGCGGAAGGCGATCGGCCCTTCATCATGCGCAACAGCGGTTGCCACCATGTGCATCAATTCCGCCTCATCCGCAGCGGCCATGACGACCATGCCCGGTAGATTGGCCAAATAAGCAATATCGAACGACCCGGCATGGGTGGCACCGTCAGCGCCCACCAAACCTGCGCGATCAATGGCAAACCGAACGGGCAAGCGCTGAATTGCGACGTCATGCACAACCTGGTCGTACCCCCGCTGCAAAAAGGTCGAATACATGGCGCAGAATGGTTTCATCCCCCCTGCCGCCAGCGCCGCTGAGAAGGTCACGCCGTGCTGCTCGGCAATCGCAACATCGAAACAGCGCGACGGGTACCGTTCGGCAAACAGGCCCAACCCGGTGCCATCGGGCATCGCGGCAGTCACTGCGACGATCTTGTCATCGTGCGTGGCCGCATCCACCAGAGCCTTGCCAAAGACAGACGTGTAAGAAGGCGCGTTTGACGGAGCCTTTTTCTGCTCACCCGTGACCACATCGAATTTGGCAGTCGCGTGGCCTTTGTCGCGGGCCTGTTCGGCTGGTGCGTACCCTTTGCCCTTCTTGGTCAAGACGTGGATCAGGATCGGCCCGGTTGCCCGCGCCTTGACGGTGCGCAGAACCGGCAGCAGCTGATCCAGGTCATGCCCATCAATGGGCCCGAGATAGGAAAACCCAAGCTCTTCAAACAGGGTTCCGCCCACGGCCATACCCTTGAGCATTTCCTTGGCGCGCTTGGCCCCTTCGCGGAACGGTTCGGGCAACAGTGAAACAGCGCCCTTGGCGGCCGCCTTCAGATCGTGGAATGGTGCCTCGGCGTAGATTCGGGACAAATAGCTGGACAAGGCACCAACCGGGGGGGCGATGCTCATTTCATTGTCATTCAGAATGACGATCAGGCGTTTCTTCAGGTGACCGGCATTGT
>NZ_JBXWQZ010000057.1:0-29222 GCF_059612645.1 Ruegeria sp. YKSF131
TTCGCTTTTTGTTCACTTTTTGTCAGGAGGTGTTTTGCACCCATAAGCCGTTGTTTTTGCTTACGCTCTTTCTGGATTGCAAATCCGTGTACACCGGTTCGATTCCGGTACTCGCCTCCAACAACATCCAAATCGCTGACTTAACCCCGCAGTACACGCGTGCGACGCTCGGTATTTCAAGACGTTCAAGGCCCGCGATTCTGTCGAATTGCGGGCCAGATATGGCGTGTTTTTCGGAACTCCTGCCTACCCCTGTTCGTTCAAGGGGCGCGATTTTGTCTGGTATGTGCTTTACGTTCAGGCGCGCCCTTGTGGCACAACCTCGTATCCCGGCTCCTCCGGCTCATCATCCGTCATTTCGGCAGGGAAGCCCGGGGCGGTGATATCCAGGCCGGTTGCCTCTTCCAGCCGCTTGATAATATTTGGTGAAAGCTCGCGTTCGCCATAGCGTGCGATACCATCGTTAAAGATGTTGATCATCACCGGGTTTATTTCCAGCGGCACCCCGGCGCGGTCGGCGACCTCCTGAAACAGACCGATATCCTTCTTCACCAGATCCATGGTGAAGGAAATATCGCGCGACCCGTTCAAGATGACCTGACTTTCGGTTTCGTGCACGAAGGACGTGCCGGACGAGATTTTGATCGCCTCATAGGTCGTGTTCAGATCCATCCCCGCAGCCTTTGCCGTAACCAGTGCTTCGGCGCAGGTGATCAGGTTGGCGGTGGCAAGATAATTGGTCATCACTTTCAGCACCGAGGCCGAGCCCAGTTCGCCGGTGTGCAAAACCCGACGACCCATTGTCGTCAGGAACGGCAGAATTCGTTCAAACGTTTCCCGGTCACAGCCCGCAAAGATCGAGATATTGCCCGTCGCGGCACGGTGGCACCCGCCAGAAACCGGGCAATCGACGGCCGCACCGCCGCGCGATATGACTTCGGCTCCCAGGCGTTTGACTTCGGCCTCGTCCGTGGTCGACATCTCCATCCAGATCTTGCCGGGGCCCACTTCGGGCAACATCTCCTGCATCACTGCATCCGATGCTGCCGGAGACGGCAGACAGGTGATCACCGCATCGCAATCGCGCATCAACTGGGCGGGCCCCTCAGCCGCCTTTGCACCTTTGGCGACAAACTCGGCCACCAGATCCGCGTTCAGGTCATGCACAGTCAGATCAATGCCGTTGCGCAAAAGGGATCCCGAAAGCTTGCCGCCTACGTTACCCAGACCGATAAATCCCACTTTCATATGACGCATCTCCAAGTTCGTCGTTTTCCCGTCATGCGACCACATACCGAACACATTCTTCATGCCGCCGAACGACGCCTACAGGTCGCTTTTTTCTCCTTGGCTTATTTGTTGCGCGCGAACCGCTTGACAAGCGGGTCAGCGGTGCCGCATGTCCCTGTCGTTGGTGTCGGCGACAGCCGATGAAAAGGGAATGCGTCAACGGTTCATCCGCCAAACGCAGCCGCCCCCGCGACCGTGACCGGAGAGGATGCCCAATGCCACTGGCCTGTGCCGGGAAGGCGGGACATCCGACAGAGCGACCGCTCTGGCATCCGCAAGCCGGGAGACCTGCCAACACCCGAAGTTGAAACCGGGCGGGGTGTTCCGGTGTCGGGTCCATGTGCAGACGTGGTGCCCGCATGAAACCCCGTCCCCCGCGAAGAGGATTTGGGGGGATGAGAGACATGAGCGAGAACGCACCGGTAGAGCTACTGGTCTGCACGACTTGCCGCCGGGGTCTGCCCGTCGAGGATGACGCTGAGCGACCCGGCACATTGTTGCACAAGGCCCTGGAACAGGCTGTCCTGCCGGATGGCATCATTCTGAAACCGGTCGAATGCCTTTCGAACTGCGATCAGGGCTGTTCCATCGTGCTTCGGGGCGGGCCGGATCGCTGGACCTTTGTTTACGAGAATCTGAACGAAATCGATCACGTCGATGTCATCATCGATGGCGCGACTAAGTATCTGGCCACAGGCGATGGTCTGGTGAAATGGCGCGACCGTCCTGAACATTTCCGCAAAAACTGCGCCTCGCGCATTCCCCCGATTGGAGCCTGAGATCATGTCGAACCTTGAAAAACTCCCCGTCACTGTGATCACCGGCTTTCTGGGCTCGGGCAAAACCACGCTGGTGCGCCATCTGATGCAGAACCCGCAGGGCAAGCGCCTTGCGATTGTTGTTAACGAGTTTGGCGATGTGGGTGTTGATGGCGACATCCTGAAGTCCTGCGCGATTCCGGAATGCCCTGCGGAAAACATCATGGAACTGGCAAACGGCTGCATCTGCTGCACCGTGGCCGACGATTTCATCCCGACCATCGAGGCGCTGATGGCGCTGGAACCGCGCCCGGATCACATTTTGATCGAAACATCCGGCCTTGCACTGCCCAAACCGCTGCTGAAAGCGTTTGATTGGCCTGATATCCGTTCGAAAATTACCGTTGATGGCGTTATTGCGCTGGCCGATGCCGAGGCCGTGGCCGCCGGTCGCTTTGCTCCGAACGTTGAAGCGGTGGATGCCCAACGGCTGGCTGATGACTCGATCGACCACGAAACACCCTTGTCCGAGGTGTTCGAGGATCAGATCTCGTGCGCGGATATCATCCTGCTGACCAAGCCCGATCTGGCAGGTCCCGAAGGTGTCGCGAAAGCTAAACAGATCATCGCCGCTGAGGCGCCGCGCCCGCTTCCCGTCGTCGAGGTTGCCGAGGGTGTCGTCGACGTACGCGTCGTGCTTGGCCTTGAGGCTGCCGCCGAAAATGACATGGACGCGCGCCCGTCACATCACGATGGCCATCACGATCATGAGCATGACGATTTCGAAAGCATCATCGTCGAGTTGCCGGAACAGACCGACCCGGCGGAACTGGTTGCCAGGATTGAACGTCTGGCAACTGAGCTGAATATCCTGCGCGTCAAAGGCTATGCCGCCGTCACTGGCAAACCGATGCGCCTGCTGGTTCAGGCTGTCGGCGCACGGGTTCGTCACCAATACGACCGCCCGTGGGAGCCCGGTGAAGAGCGCCGCTCGCGCCTGGTCGTCATTGCCGAACATGACGACATCAAAGAGGCTGAGATCCGTGATATCCTAGTGGGTGTGACCGAGGTTGCCGAGTAAGTCATGCACGTCGTCTTTCGCGAAAGCCACGGGCTCGAGGAAACCGAGACCCCAACCGATCTGGGCCAAAGCCCAGCCGATCTGGTTGTGCTGTCCTTTTCCGACAGTGACCTGGGCGCTTTCGCGGCGGGCTGGCATCGCGGCGGCGGACCTGAGGGGCGGATGCCAACCTTGCGACTGGCCAATCTTGCAGCATTGAAACACCCACTGTCCGTCGACACCTATGTTGAACAGACACTTGAAGGCGCAAAGGGCATCCTGATCCGTCTGATCGGTGGCGTGCCCTATTGGTCTTACGGGTTGCAACAGGTTCTGGCACTGGCACAGGCCAAAGGCATCGCGCTGGCCGTTTTACCGGCGGATGGGCGCGAAGACACTCGGTTGGATGAGTATTCGACCCTGCCCCTCTCGACCCTGCGGCGGCTGGCACATCTTTGTGATACCGGCGGAGAAGTCGCCGCGCAGGCCGCATTGGCCCAGATGGCGTTAGCAGCAGGGCTTTATGCCGGCCCGGTGATGGGCGCGAAAACCGTGCCCGAATGCGGTGCGTGGTGCCCGGAACAAGGTGTCATCCCGGTGGATTCCGCGTTCGAGAACGATGCTAAACGCATTCTCGTAACCTTCTACCGCGCTTATCTGACATCAGCAGACACAGCCCCGGTCGCGGCCCTGATCCGCAGCTTGCGCGCCCGCGGGCTCCAGGCGGTGGGTTTGTTCGCCCCGTCGCTCAAGGCCCCGGCCGCTGCCAACTGGCTCAGGGAACAGGTCGTTGCCCTGAGACCATCGGCCATCATCAACGCCACTTCATTCTCGGGAAAGGGCGCGTCTGGCACGTCGCCTTTGGACGCGGCGGATGTGCCGGTGTTTCAGGTCGCCCTCGCCACCTCGCGACGCAAGGCTTGGGCCGAGGCCGAACGCGGCCTGTCGCCTGCCGACCTCGCCATGCATGTGGTATTACCCGAAGTGGACGGGCGAATATCAGCAGGCATTGCCTCCTTCAAAGAGCCGGGCAAGCGCGATCCGCATCTGGAATACTCGCGTTTTGCGCATCGGGCCGAGCCGGACCGGATCGAGGCGATCATCGACCGGGTATCGGGCTGGCTCGCCCTGAATGACAAACCCAAGGCAGACCAGATCCCCGCGTTGGTACTGTCCACATATCCAGGCAAAGACTGGCAGATGGCCCATGCGGTCGGTCTCGACGCGTTGGCCTCAGCCGAAGCGATGCTGTCTGATCTTCACGGTGAAGGCTACGACATCACGGCTGCCGAACCGATTGCCGACACACTCTTGGACGCCCGGGTATCGTGGCCGCTTGAGGATTATCTGAGTGCACTCGCTGAATTGCCCGAGACCCTGCGCACCGATCTGCACACCGTATGGGGCGATCCCGAGCAAGACCCAATTTTCGCTCATGACGCGTTTCACTTCACGGCTTTGCGACGCGGCAAGGCACTGGTCGCACTGCAACCAGAACGCGGAACACCCGAGCTGCGCGATGACGACTATCACGACCTTTCGCGCACCCCGCGCCATAGCTATGTCGCCTTCTATTTGTGGCTGCGCAAAGGTCTTGGAGCGGATGCGCTGATCCATATCGGTGCGCATGGCACGCTGGAATGGCTGCCCGGCAAATCAGTCGCCCTATCGGCAAACTGTTGGCCCGAGGCACTGATCCGTGACCTGCCGGTGATCTACCCGTTCATCGTCAACGACCCGGGCGAGGCCGCGCAGGCCAAACGCCGGATCGGCGCGGTGACCCTGGGCCACATCCCGCCTCCCATGAAAGAAAGCGGAACGCCTGACCGGATGGTGCGGCTGGAAGCCCTGCTGGACGAATTTTCAAACGCGGACGGTCTTGACCCCAGACGCCGCGACCGGCTGCAGGAAGATATCCGGGAAGAAGCACAGGCCATTGGACTGGAGAACGATCTGGGTCTGGATCAGGCCACCAGCACCGCCGAAGCAATCACGCGCATTGACCGCTTTGTCTGCGATATCAAAGAAAGTCAGTTCGGCGACGGGCTGCACGTCTATGGGCGTGTACCGGACGTGACCGGCAGTTTCGACCCAGCCCCATCCGCCCATGCCGAACGCAAGGCCCTGATCAATGCGCTGGCCGGCAAGAGGATCGAGGCTGGCCCGTCCGGCTCGCCCTATCGGGGCCGCTTTGACGTGCTGCCGACCGGGCGAAACCTTTACACCACCGATCCGCGATCTGTGCCCACCCGCGCAGCTTACACGCAAGGCGTGAAACTGGCCGAGGAACTGGTACGGCGGCACTTGCAGGAGGAAGGTGATTACCCGAAAGGGCTGATTGTCGATCTGTGGGGATCGGCCACCATGCGCACTGCGGGCGAAGAATTCGCCATGGCCCTGCACCTGCTGGGTGTAAAGCCGGTTTGGGACAAGGGATCCGAGCGGGTTTCGGGTATCGAAGTTTTACCCATCACCGACCTGAGCCGCCCGCGTCTGGACGTCACCCTGCGGGTTTCGGGCTTGTTTCGCGATGTGTTCCCCACATTGTCAGCCCTTTATGGTCAGGCGGTTCGGGCTTTGTCAGAGCGTGATGAAGCGACCGACTGGAACCCCTATGCCGGTCACGCCCCGGCTACGCGGGTGTTTGGCCCGGCACCCGGCAGTTACGGCCTGAACATGACCCATCTGTCCGAGACCTATACGGACGAGGCGCGCGCCCAAGCCGGGGAGGCATGGCTTGAGGCCAGCTCGTACGCGCTGGAAGGTGAACACATCGCGCAGGACAAAGCGGGAATCACGGATCGTGTCGCCAATGCCGACAGTTTTGTTCACCTCCAGGATCTGACGGAAACTGACCTGCTGCTGGCCAACGACTATGCCACGCATGAAGCCGGTTTTGCCGCCGCCAAAAAGGTCGCTGGGGGCACCGCTCAGCTTTACCATCTGGACAACACCAACCCAGATAATCCGCGCGCCCGGACTCTGCCGGAAGAAATCAGCCGCGTCGTTCATGCCCGCGCTGCCAACCCCGGCTGGATTGCGGGGATGCAGCGCCATGGTTTTCGCGGCGCCGCCGAGATTGCTGCGACGCTGGATCACATGGCCTCTTTCGCGCATCTGTCCGGCACTGTCGCTCCGCATCTGTTTGATCTCTATCACGAAGCCACATTGGGTAATGAGGCCGTTGATACCTTTCTACAAGAGACCAACCCGAAGGCCCATCAGGCCATGCAAGACAGGTTCCGTGCATTGCTGGAAGCGGGGCTTTGGAACACGCGCCGGAATTCGATCCGGGCCGATTTGGAGGGTTTGAGATGAGTGCACCTATCGTTCAAGGCTGGTGTCCCGGCGCGCATCGCCCGATGATGTCAGGCGACGGGCTGGTCGTGCGGGTCCGTCCGCGTCTGGCGCGACTGAATGCCAGGCAGGCTATTGGCTTGTGCGAACTGGCTGAACAGTTCGGCAACGGCACCATTGACCTGACCAATCGTGCCAACCTGCAGCTGCGCGGCGTGGATGAGCGCGACCACCAGCCGTTGCTTGTGGAGCTTGCGGCGCTGGACTTGCTTGATGCGGAACCCGGCATCGAAGTACGCCGCAATATTCTGGTCACTCCGCTCTATCAGGCGGGCGATTTGACCGCGCGGCTGACGCAGGAATTGATCGATCGACTGGCGGAACTGCCTGCTCTGCCCGCTAAGTTCGGTTTTGCCATAGATACAGGCCCGACGCGCCTGTTGGCCTCGGATTCCGCAGATATTCGTCTGGAACTGGGTGCTGACGGTCTGATCCTGCGCGCCGACGGCTGCAAAACCGGGCGGTGTGTGGCCGAAGGCGACGCCATCGACCACGTGATCGCGCTGGCCCGTTGGTTTGCCCAGACCTATACGGCCGAGACACGCCGCATGGCGCGGGTCGCCTACGCGCTGCCACAGGATTGGCAGGGATTTGCCCCCGGTCCTATCGGTGAAAAACTGCAACCCGGCCCCTGTGAACTGGGTTCTCTCTACGGCGCGGCATTCGGCTCGCTGCCTGCGCGCAAGCTTTGTGAACTGGTTGAAGCCAGCGGCGCTTCTGCCCTGCGTGTCACCCCGTGGCGGCTGATCCTGCTGGAAGGCGGGGCGGCGATACCCTCCCCGGATTTCGTCATGGACGGAGCCGATCCGATGATGACAACCGACGCCTGCCCCGGCGCGCCGTTCTGCCCGCAAGCGCAGGTGGAAACCCGCGACATCGCCCGTGCATTGGCTCGGCGCATTCACGGTCGTCTGCATGTCTCGGGCTGCGCCAAGGGGTGCGCCCATATGGGCCCGGCCGAGATCACAGTGGTCGGCAACAACGGGCGATTTGATCTTGTCAAACAGGGCTGCGCAGGGGATGAGCCCTGCCAACGCGGCCTCGACTCCGAAACACTCATGACCATGGACTTCACCTGATGCCCTACACTTACGAAACTGATGGCGCGGCGATCTACAAGGAAAGCTTTGCCACCATCCGGTCCGAGGCTGATCTGGCCCGCTTTGATACCGATGAAGAGCAGGTCGCCGTTCGGATGATCCACGCCGCCGGCATGGTCGGGCTGGAGGAGTTTGTACATTTCTCACCCGGATTTGTGCAGGCCGCACGCACGGCGCTGGAAAACGGCGCGGCGATCCTGTGTGACGCGCGCATGGTCAGCGAAGGTGTGACCCGCTTCCGTCTGCCTGCCGACAACCAGGTGATCTGCACCCTCCATGACGAACGCGTGCGCCCTCTGGCCACCAAGATGAGCAACACCCGTTCTGCCGCTGCGCTGGAATTCTGGCGTCCGCATCTGGAAGGTGCTCTGGTCGCCATTGGAAACGCGCCCACCGCGCTGTTTCACTTGCTGAACATGCTGGAAGACCCGGATTGCCCGCGCCCTGCTGCGATCATCGGCTGCCCGGTCGGATTTGTCGGAGCGGTGGAATCCAAAGACGCGTTGTGGCAGGCGCAACCCGTCCCCTCCTGCATTGTCAAAGGCCGTCTGGGTGGCAGCGCCATCACCGTTGCAGCCATCAACGCCATCGCAAGCCGGGCGGAATGAAAATGGGTACCATATACGGCGTGGGCCTTGGCCCCGGTGACCCTGATCTGATGAGTGTCCGGGCCGATCGCCTTCTACGCAACGCCAAACACGTGGCATTCTTTCGCAAACCGGGTCGCAGCGGTCAGGCCCGCAAAATCGTCAACGGGATGATCCCCGAAGGCGCGATTGAATTCCCGATGGAATACCCGGTGACCACCGAAATCCCGGTCACTGATCCGCGTTATAACGAGTTGCTGGCCGCGTTCTATGAAGAGTGCACAGCACACCTGAAGACGCTGTCGGAACAGGGTGAGGATGTGGTGGTACTGTGTGAGGGCGATCCGTTTTTCTACGGCTCGTTCATGCATCTTTACAATCGGTTGCGTGACGAAGCTCCGGTCGAGGTTGTACCAGCCATCACCGGTATGTCCGGTGCATGGACGGCCACCGGCGATCCGATCACCTGGGGGGATGATGTGCTGACCGTTCTGGTCGGCACCCTGCCCGAGGAGGTTCTGGCTGAACGCATGGCGAAGACAGATGCTTTGGTCGTGATGAAGATCGGGCGGAACATCGACAAGGTGAAACGCGCACTGAAAACCTCCGGGTTGTACGACCGCGCATGGATTGTCGAATACGCGCAAATGCCGAACCAGACGGTGACAAAACTGTCTGAGGCCTGCGAGAAGATCACCCCGTATTTCTCGATAATCGTTGTTCATGGTCAGGGGCGCCGACCATGAGCGGCTGGGTCAAGATCGCAGGCCTTGGTCCGGGCAACGAAGCGCAGGTCACCCCCGAAGTTACAGCGGCTTTGGCCGACGCCACTGATGTGGTGGGCTATATCCCTTATGTGGCCCGCGTGGCCGACCGCCCCGGCCTGACCCTGCACGCCAGTGACAACCGGGTTGAAATCGACCGCTCGCAACACGCGCTGCAAATGGCCGCCGACGGCAGGCGGGTGGTTGTTGTGTCCTCGGGCGATCCCGGTGTGTTTGCTATGGCTGCAGCTGTGTTCGAAGCGTTGGAGAATGGCCCAACAGAATGGCGTGACATTCAGATAGATGTGCTGCCGGGGATCACCGCGATGCTGGCCGCATCTGCCCGCGCAGGCGCTCCGATGGGGCATGATTTCTGCGCCATCAACCTTAGCGACAACCTAAAGCCCTGGTCGCTGATCGAAAAACGCCTGCGCTTGGCTGCGCAGGCCGATTTCTCGATGGCATTCTACAACCCCCGCTCGAAGTCACGCCCGGAAGGTTTTGTAAAGACATTGGAAATCCTGCGCGAAGAATGCGAGCCCAAGCGGGTGATCCTGTTTGCGCGCGCCGTGTCACGAGCGGATGAGGCGATCCGGATTTCCACACTGGCCGAGGCCACGCCCGAGATGGCGGATATGCAGACCGTGGTAATTGTCGGCTCCTCGCGCACTCGCGTCATCGAACGCAATGGCACGCCGATCGTCTATACGCCACGCTTCACCCCGGTCGAGGATCAGGGATGAGACAGCCAGTCCAGAACCTGTGCGACAGTCGAAAGCTCGGTCCGCTTGGGAAGCACCGGGCGGTCGATCATAAGCACTGGCAGGCCCAGCGCCCGCGCTGCGTCCAGCTTGGCGCGCGCGCCCGAGCCGCCCGCGTTCTTGGACACCACAAGTTGCGTCCTATGTTGCTGCATCAGTGCGCGGTCATCGGCTTCTGCAAAAGGACCCCGGGCCACGACAATCTGCGCCAGAGGCAAGGGCAAGCTGTCGGGTTCGTCCACCAGACGCAGCAGGTAGTGGTGCTGGGGCTGGGCAGCAAAGTCTTCAAGATGCATACGTCCGACAGCCAGGAACACACGCTGAGGATCACCTGCAAGCGCATCGACGGCGGCAGGGATATCGGGCACGCGGTGCCAGACATCGCCGGGTTGCGGCTTCCACGCCGCGCGGGTCAAGGCGGCCAGTGGAACCTGAGTTGTGTGACACGCCTCAATCGCGTTCCGGCTCATCTGCGCCGCAAATGGATGGGTCGCATCCACGACATGGGTGATCGCGTTTTCACGGATGTAGTGGGCCAGACCTTCCGGGCCGCCAAACCCGCCAACTCGCACCGGCAACGGCTGCGGACGCGGGGTTTCCACCCGTCCCGCATAAGAATACACAGCCGTAATCCCTTGTTCCGCAACAGCTTTGGCCAAAGCGTTGGCCTCGGTCGTGCCGCCAAGAATCAGGAGGTTGGGCATGTCTGAGTCTCCGTGGCTGACCGTTTTGGGATTGGGCGAAGATGGGCTTGATGGCCTGTCGCCTGCAAGCCGTCAAGTGCTGGACCGGGCCGAAGTGATCATGGGGCCGCCTCGTCACCTGTCGCTGCTGCCGGAAAACGAGGCTGAACGGGTCGAATGGCCGGTGCCGTTCTCGGACGGATTGCCGATCCTGAAAGGCCTGCGCGGACGGCAGACGGTGGTTCTGGCGTCAGGTGATCCGTTCTGGTTTGGCGCAGGGTCCGTCATCGCGCGTAACTTCGATGCCAAAGAGTGGACCGCCCTGCCCGGCCAGTCCACGTTTTCGCTGGCCGCCGCGCGGCTGGGCTGGCCTTTGGAAAGCACGCCGACGTTCGGCCTGCACGCTGCGCCTTTGACCCGATTGCGGCCGCATCTGGCCCCGGATCTTCATGCCATTGTGCTTTTGCGTGACGGCAAGGCGGTTGCTGAACTGGCGACATATCTGAGCGAAACCGGTTTTGCCGACAGCGCGTTGCATGTGATGCAGGCCCTCGGCGGCCCGCGGGAAAGCATCCAGACAGTGAGCCTGACCGAAGCTCTGCTGGGAACCTTCGATCATCCTGTCTGCGTCGGGTTGGAAGTGACCGGCACTGGGCAGGGACTGTCCAAGGCCTCGGGCAAGCCGGATGATCTATTTGAAACCGACGGCCAGATCACCAAACGCCCGATCCGGGCACTGACCCTGTCCGCACTGGCACCGCAGCGGGGCGAACATCTGTGGGACATTGGCGGTGGCACCGGCTCGATCAGTATTGAATGGCTGATGTGCGACCCGACCCTGACCGCCGCCAGTATCGAACCCCGCGCCGACAGGGCCGAACGCATTCGCCGCAATGCCGACGCGCTGGGGCAGGATCGGTTACAGGTTGTCCACGGCACAGCACCCGAAGCGCTGGCCGGTTTGCCACTGCCGGATGTGGTTTTCATCGGCGGTGGGCTAAGCGCCAGCCTGCTGGCGTGGCTTCGCGACGCCCTGCCCGCTGGCACCCGGATGGTCGCCAACGCGGTAACGCTGGAAAGCGAAGCCCTGTTGGCGCGATGGCACCAAGACCTGGGCGGAGACCTGTTGCGGATCGAACTGGCTCATTCTGCACCGCTCGGACCGCGGCGCGGCTGGAAATCTGCCTATCCGGTCGTCCAGTGGAGCGTGACGTTATGATCGTGGCAGGCTTGGGCTTCTCATCCGACGCGACGGCAGACAGTTTGCGCGCCGCCTATGACGCGGCAGCGGCCAGCCATGATGTCCAAGCTCTGGCGACGGTCGCTGACAAAAACGGCCACTCTGCGCTGGTGGCCTTTGCGGAAAGCCTTGCTCTTCCGCTGCATTTCGTGGCGGCTGCCGATTTGGCCGGACAACGCACCCTGACATGCTCGAACCGCAGCCGTGCCGCTTATGGCACCGGCAGCGTTGCCGAAGCATCGGCCCTTGCCGCCGCCGGGTCCGGCGCGCGACTGCTTTCACCCAGACATATTTCGGACGACCGGCTGGCCACCTGCGCCATCGCCATCGGAGGACAAACATGACCGTTCATTTCATCGGCGCCGGACCGGGCGCTGCAGACCTGTTGACATTGCGTGGGCGCGACATCATTGCCTCGTGTCCCGTGTGCCTTTATGCCGGATCGCTGGTGCCCGAGGAAATTCTGAGCCACTGCCCCAAAGACGCAAAAATCATCAACACTGCGCCCATGGATCTGGACCAGATCATGGCCGAGATCGAAGTCGCGCATAAAGCGGGTCAGGATGTGGCACGGCTGCATTCGGGCGATTTGTCAGTCTGGTCAGCGATGGGCGAACAAATCCGACGCCTGAAAGAAGTGGGCATTCCGGTCAGCGTCACCCCTGGCGTGCCATCCTTTGCCGCCGCCGCAGCGGCCCTGGGCACCGAACTAACCCTGCCGGGACTAGCGCAGTCGGTGGTTCTGACCAGAACTCCGGGGCGCGCGTCATCCATGCCCGAAGGTGAAACCCTGGTTAATTTTGCCCGTACCGGCGCGACACTGGCCATTCATCTGTCAATCGGCAATCTGGACAAGGTTATTGCAGACCTGACCCCGGCTTATGGCCCGGACTGCCCGGTGGCCGTTGTGTATCGCGCAAGCTGGCCGGATGAACAGATCATCCGCGCAACGCTGGAAACCCTGAAAGGGTCGCTGGATGAAAGCATCTCGCGCACGGCTTTGATCATGGTCGGCCCCGCGCTGGCCGGTGAGGGTTTTGAGGAAAGCTGTCTTTATTCCAGAGATTACGACCGCCGCTATCGCCCGCAAAGTGCCGACAGCCCTTGGTCAAGCTGGAGCCATGGTGATGACTAACCCTCCGGGTATTCTGATTTCAGCACCCTCTTCGGGTACTGGCAAGACGACAGTCATGCTGGGCCTTTTGCGCGCGCTGGCCGAAGATGGCCTGACCGTGCAACCCTTTAAAAGCGGGCCGGATTATATCGATCCCGCCTTTCACCGGGCAGCTGCCGGGCGGGCTTCGTTCAATTTGGACAGCTGGGCGATGGCAGATCCCCTGCTCAGTGCAATTTCTGCTCAGGCCGAAGGCGCTGACATTGTGGTGGCCGAGGGCTCGATGGGTTTGTTCGACGGTGTCGCAAAGCCTGGCGAAGTCGGGCAAGGATCGAGCGCCGAGACCGCCCTGCGCATGGGCTGGCCCGTTGTGCTTGTGCTGGATGTGGGCGGGCAGGCACAATCAGCGGCGGCAACGGCGCTGGGGTTCAGGATGTACAATCCCGATCTGCCCTTTGCCGGAGTGATCCTGAACCGATGCGCCAGCCCCCGCCACGAACGCCTGACCCGTCTGGGAATGGAGCGCGCGGGCCTGCCTGTTCTGGGCGTGCTGCCCCGCCGTGGTGATTTGACCCTGCCAGAGCGGCATCTGGGACTTATTCAGGCGGTCGAACACCCCGATCTGGAAAGCGCCATTGTAGGCTATGCTGCGTTTTTACGAGAACATGTGGACCTTGACGCAATCAAGCGGGCAGCTTCCTCAGGCCCCAGCGGACCTTCGTCAGCCGCACTGCCGCGGCCCCCGGCCCAGCGGATCGCGCTGGCCCGTGATGCCGCCTTTTCCTTTACCTATCCCCACCTTTTGCAAGGGTGGCACGATGCGGGTGCCGAGATCTTGCCTTTTTCACCCTTGGCAGACGAACCTCCGGCGGCGGATGCCGATCTGGTCTGGTTGCCCGGCGGGTATCCCGAATTGCACGCCGGAACATTGGCAGCGGCCACCACCTTTCTGAGTGGTTTGCGTAAACACGCGGAAACAAAACCGGTGCACGGAGAATGCGGCGGCTACATGGCGCTTGGTCAGGCGCTGATCGACAAGGACGGCGTGCACCATGAAATGGCTGGTTTGCTGGGCCTTGTCACATCTTATCAGAAGCGCAAGTTCAACCTTGGTTACAGAAAGGCCGCCCTTCTGGCCCCTATGCCCGGCTTTGCCAAAGGATCGGCATTGCGCGGACACGAGTTCCATTATTCCTCGATCGTGGACCAACCGGACGCCCCATTGGCACGCGTGTTTGACGCCGAAGGGGAAGAAGGCCCGCAAACCGGATCACTGCGTGGCAATGTCACTGGCACGTTCTTTCACCTGATTGCGGAGGCGTCGGCATGAGTGGCTTTGTCTCTTTCATCGGCTCTGGCCCCGGAGATCCGGAACTGCTGACGCTCAAGGCGGTGGACCGGATGCAAAAGGCCGACGCGATCTTGTTCGACGATCTCAGCAGCGGCCCGATCCTGAGCCATGCGCGCGACGATGTGGATCTGGTTGGTGTCGGAAAGCGGGCCGGTCGTCCGTCACCCAAGCAGGACCATGTCAGCCGGTTGCTGGTGGATTACGCGCAATCCGGTCAGCATGTGGTGCGCCTGAAATCCGGAGACGGCGGTATGTTCGGACGGCTTGAGGAAGAGCTTGTCGCCCTGCGCGCAGCCGGTATCGCCTATGAGATCATTCCCGGCGTCCCCTCAGCAGTGGCAGCGGCAGCGGCCGCAGGCATTCCATTGACGCGTCGGCTTACGGCCCGGCGGGTTCAGTTCGTGACCGGCCATGACGTCAGTGGTGAGTTGCCCGACGACCTGAACCTCAAGGCGCTGGCCGATCCGCAGGCCACCACCGTCGTTTTCATGGGCAAACGCACCTTCCCCTTGCTCGTCGAAGCCCTGCACACTCAAGGTTTGCCTTTGGATACTCCGGCGCTTATGGCCGAATCCGTCTCAACCCCCGACCAAAAACTGCAACGCGCCACGATTGGCGCGCTGGCAGAGCAGCTGAAAACCGAGATCGGCAAAGCACCGGCACTGATTCTTTACGGCCCGCTGGCGGAGTTCGACGATGATTGATCTGAGCCTGATCGGCATCGGCACCGGCAATCCGGATCATGTAACGTTTCAGGGCGCGCAGGCGATCCGGGCGGCGGATTTGATCCTGATTCCACGCAAAGGGGAAAACAAGGCTGATCTGGCCGGGCTACGTGAAGCGATCATTGAGCGTGTCGCCGAAACGCCGCCACAGATCGCCTATTTCGATATTCCCCAGCGCCGGGCCGACGATGGCTACCTGCGCGGTGTCGATGAATGGCACGACGCCATCGCCCTGCGCTGGCAAGCGGCCATTGCCGCTCATCCAGAGGCGCAGCATGTCGCGTTGCTGATCTGGGGGGATCCGTCCCTCTATGACAGCTCATTGCGTATCGCTGCCCGGTTGAACCCGCAACCCGATACCAAGGTTATCCCCGGCATCACCGCGTTGCAGGCGCTGACCGCTGCCCATGTGATTCCCATCAATGATCTGGGCGCGCCCTACGTTGTCACAACCGGTCGTCGTATCCGGGACGAAGGCTGGCCCGATGCGGACTCGAACGTCGCGGTGATGCTGGATGGCGAATGCTCGTTCCAAACCCTTGATTTGGCAGATTATGACATCTGGTGGGGCGCCTATGTGGGTATGAAAGAAGAGGTTCTGATCAGTGGCCCGCTGGATGAAGTCGCGCAGAACATCCTTGAGACCCGGGCGAAGGCCCGCGCCGAACATGGCTGGATCATGGATATCTACCTGTTAAAGACGCGCCGGAAAAACCGCACGGGCACATGAACACGGGTTTGTGATGTCGCGGGACGGTAAGGTCTGGCACACAGGTTGCACCTCAATACAGGAGACGTGACAATGAAAGCCCTCATTCCCTTGCTCTGCCTGATCACTTTACCCGTTTGGGCACAAGACGCCCCAGCCGGTTGGGCCGTGTTTCCTGCGGACAAAACCTATTCGGAACTGGTCGATGCAACCAAGGCTGCGATCAAGGACAACGGATTGATAGTGGTCACGCAGGCCGGCCCCACCAAGGCTGCTGCGGCGCGCGGAATCACCATTCCGGGCAATCTGGTTATTGGCGCGTTCAACAACGATTACGCGGTAAGGGTGCTGGAGACCTCTACCAATGCGATGATCGAAGCACCGATCCGTTTCTATGTCACCGAGAACGAGGACGGAACCGCAACCCTGTCTTACAAGACCCCCAGTTTCGTGTTTGACGCTTACATGGCGGAAGGCGGACAAGCCTTGCAGGACATTGCTGCAGAACTTGATAAAACCTTTCAATCTGTCGCTGAAGACGCAGTCAAATAGTCACACTGACGTGATCCGCCTTGCGTCTGGTGGCGTCCTCCGCAATCTGCTTCGAAACGGTTATCTCGGAGCATGACTGATGCAGGACCCCACGCCGCGCGCCGCCGATCTTCTGGCCCAACGCCTGTATGAAGCGGGGTGCCGCCACGCCTTTGGAATGCCGGGGGGTGAGGTGCTGACACTGGTGGATGCGCTTGAAAAGGCGGGCATCACCTTTCATCTGACAAAACATGAAAACTCGGCCGGATTCATGGCCGAGGCCGTGCATCACCGCGACGGCGCACCTGCGATTCTGGTCGCCACTCTGGGTCCGGGCGCGATGAACGGCATCAATGTGGTGGCCAATGCCTTGCAGGACCGTGTTCCGATGATCGTTCTGACCGGTTGCGTCGATGCGGACGAGGCGCTGACCTATACTCATCAGGTTATGGACCACAGCCAGGTTTACCGTTCCATCACCAAGGGCACGTTTACACTGACGGCCAAGGGCGCGGATATCGTCGCAGACAAGGCCGTGTCACTGGCCACACAGCCGCGACCGGGCCCGGTCCATATCGATGTTCCGATCTCGGTCGCGGATACGCCAGTGACGGGCGTGAAACGCCGCCGTCTGGCCAAGGTCGCGCCCGTCAGCCCCAATGGCGAATGCCTTGAAAAGGCCCGGCGCTGGGTGGCTGAGGCCGAGCGCCCAATCGCCATTATTGGTCTCGATGTCCTCTATGACGACTCGCGCAGTGTGGTGCAGGCGTTTTTGGAACATTTCGGAATTCCATTTGTGACCACCTACAAGGCCAAGGGTGTTGTTCCCGAAGATCACCCATTGTGTTTGGGCGGCGCTGGCCTGTCGCCTTTGGCAGACAAGCACCTTGTCCCATTGGTCGAACAAGCCGATCTGGTGCTGTGTCTGGGGTATGACCCGATCGAAATGCGCCCCGGCTGGCGCGAAATCTGGGACCCCGAAGAAAAGCGCGTCATCGACATATCAGCGGTGATCAATGACCACTACATGCATCAGGCGGGTCTTAATCTGGTGGCCGACACGGGCGAGACGCTTGAGGCCATTGCCAAGGGAAACCCCGCCCGCACGACATGGCCGGGTGGTGAGCCCGCGCAGGTCAAAACCGCACTGGCATTGGCCTTTCCCACCGATGAGGACTGGGGACCCGCCGCTGTCATCGCCGAAACGCGCACGACCCTGCCCCCCGAAACACTCGCAACCGCTGACAGCGGCGCGCATCGCATTCTGCTGAGCCAGATGTGGGAATGCAGCGAAGAACGTGGGCTGATCCAATCCTCGGCGCTCTGCACCATGGGCTGTGCTGTCCCAATGGCCATTGGTCTGAAACTGGCCGAGCCCGACCGCCCGGTGATCAGCTTTTCGGGTGATGCCGGGTTTCTGATGGTCGCCGGGGAATTGTCTACGGCGGCTGAAATGGGCGGCAATCCGATCTTTCTTGTCTTCGTAGATGCCAGCCTTGCCCTTATCGAGTTGAAACAACGGCAGCGGCAGATGGTCAATAATGGTGTGGATTTCGGTCACCATGACTTCGCCGCTATGGGTCGTGCTTTTGGTGGGAACGGCCACACTGTCCGCAACCGGGCAGAGTTGCGTGCAGCACTTGAAGCTGCTGTAAAGGCCGAGACATTTACCGTAGTCGCCGCTGAAATCGACCGTGGAGGATACGATGGCCGCATCTGAGGGCCCGCTGAAGGGCGTCAAAGTTCTGGACCTCAGCCGTATTCTGGCCGGGCCAACCTGCACGCAGTTGCTGGGTGATCTGGGCGCAAGTGTCATCAAGATCGAGAACCCTGCCACCGGGGGCGACGACACGCGGCAATGGGGTCCGCCCTATGTCACCGATGCCGATGGCAACCGTTCGGACCTGAGCGCCTATTTCATGTCAGCGAACCGAAACAAGAAATCTGTGGCCTTGGATATCGCAACCGAGAAAGGTCAGGCGGAAGTACGGCGGCTGGCCTCACACGCGGATATTCTGATTGAGAATTTCAAACCCGGCGGTCTCGCGAAATACGGGCTGGACTATGCAACCCTGTCGCAGGAATTCCCTAGCCTCGTTTACTGCTCGATCTCGGGCTACGGCCAAACCGGGCCAAATGCCAGCAAACCCGGCTATGACCTGATGGCACAGGGCTATGGCGGGATCATGTCCCTGACCGGCGACCCGGAAGGCGCGCCGATGAAAGTGGGGGTCGGCATCGCTGATGTGATGTGCGGAATGTATGCAAGCGTTGGCATTCTGGCCGCGCTGCGCCACCGCGACCTGACCGGTGAAGGTCAGCAGGTCGATCTGGCACTTGTTGATTCTCAGATCGCATGGCTGATCAACGAGGGCGTCAATTACCTGACTTCTGGCAACGTTCCGCAGCGCCGTGGAAACGGGCACCCCAACATCGTGCCTTATGACGTTTACGAGACATCCGATGGGCATGTCATTCTGGCGGTTGGAAATGATGGCCAGTTCAGAAAGCTGTGCGGTTTCCTGGGACAACCCGAACTTGCCGACAACCCCAGATTCGTGACCAACCCGGCGCGACTGGAACACCGTGATGCGCTAAACGCCATTCTACGGCCCGCTGTCCAAGGTCTGGATACACGATCAGTAATTTCCGGTCTTGAAGCCGTGAAAGTGCCCGTAGGACCGGTCCAGACGCTGGATCAGGTTTTTGATACGGAACAGGTGGCAGCACGAAAAATGCAGATTTCGATGCAGGCCCAGCCCGGTATCGTGAACCTGATCGGGAATCCCCTGAACTTGTCACGCACGCCTGTAACATATCGCAGCGCGCCACCCACCTGCGGGGCCGATACTGACTGGGTGTTAAGCGCTGAAAACCCGTTCGACGATTGAAACACTTGCACAACTAGGCGGCAAGTTGCTGAAACATGCCTTTGAATCGGCGGATTTTTTCGACTTTCTTACACACGACATTTCACCAATTCGAGAGCGGGGTCGATACTGATACGCCGCTCTCGCACACTCTGTTACATCAAACAGTGTCAAATACCGCAATCAGATTGGACCCAAGTATGAAACAAGACGTTTTTGGACAGATGAACACCTTGGCGCAGCCGGAAGCTGTCGAAGCCTGGAATGGTGTTCTGCTTGGGTTTATGGCGCATGCCGCGGCTACACCCCAACATCTGGGCAAAGTGTTGGAGCTTGAGCCCGATTTTGCTTTGGGTCATGCCGTGAAAGGCCTGTTCATGGCCCTTCTCGGTCGGCGTGAGATGATGGCGGTTGCAGTCGAGGCTTTGGCGGCTGCCAATGCTGCGATGAGCCGGCAGCCCGTCTCGGCGCGCGAGCGGCTGTTTGTCGATGCATTGGGGCTGTATCTGGCGGGACACCTGACACAGGCGGTGCAAAAGTTCGAAGCGGTTCTGCGCGATCACCCACAGGATACGTTGGCGATGAAACTCAGCCATGCGACCCGTTTCGTTCTGGGGGATCCGGATGGAATGCGCCGTTCGATCGAACGGGTAATGCCAGCATATGAACCCGATCACCCCGGTCGCGGCTATCTGCTGGGCTGCCATTCCTTCGCGCTGGAAGAAACCGGAGCCTACGAAAAGGCCGAAATTGCAGGACGTCAGGCGCTTTGGATGGTGTCCGACGATGCCTGGGGTCTGCACGCGGTGGCCCATGTCCATGAAATGACCGGCAACGCGCAGCTGGGCCTTGACTGGCTGGCCGGACGCGAGGCGGCCTGGGCCCATTGCAACAACTTCCGCTATCACGTCTGGTGGCATAAGGCTCTGATGCATCTGGATCTGGGTCAGATTGATCAGGTGATGGATCTGTATGACAACCACGTCCGCAAGGACAAAACCGACGATTACCGCGACATCTCGAACGGAACTTCGCTGCTGATGCGGCTTGAACTTGAAGGCGTAAATGTCGGAAATCGCTGGGAAGAACTGGCTGACCTGAGTGCTGCGCGCACCGAAGACGGCTGCCTGATCTTCGCCGATCTGCACTATCTACTGGCGCTGACCGGTGACAACCGCGCCGACGCCACCGCCAAGATGCTGACCCGCATGAACAAGGATGCAGCGCGTGCCAATGACGACACCACCCGCCGTATGGCCGATCCCGGTGTCGCGGCCGCCATGGGCCTTGAAGCCTTTGGTGACGGCCATTATGGCACGGCATTTGATCACCTGTTGGCGGCGCGCGGTTCAATGCAACTGGCCGGTGGAAGCCACGCACAACGTGATGTATTTGAACGCATTACCATCGACTCGGGTCTGCGTGCCGGGCGTCTGGATGCCGTCGAACGTATTCTGGATGACCGCCGTGCTAAACGCGCCGGCGGTGAAGACAATTATGCCATTGCGCGCCGCGCCCTGATTGATGCGGCGCGCGACGGCGGAGACATGCAAAGCGTCCCCGCCGAGTAACAAGACGACCAAGAAGGACAGAGACCGTATGGCGACCATATCGCCCGCTGCTGATTTTGCACCCGTCGCGGCCTCGGCTGCGACCCCCGCCCGCACGCGTGACCCGCGACTGGATTTCTATCGCGGCATCGCGATGTTCATCATCCTGATTGCCCACATTCCCAATGATCCCTGGGCGAATTGGATCCCGGCGCGCTTTGGGTACTCAGATGCAACCGAGATCTTCGTGTTCTGTTCGGGCATGGCCTCGGCCATCGCCTTTGGCGGGGCGTTCCTGTACAAGGGCTGGTGGATGGGCACAGCCCGTGTGGCCTATCGCATCTGGCAGGTTTATTGGGCCCATATTGCCCTGTTCTTCTTTGTTGCCATGACAATGGCAGCGCTGGACCTGACCGGCGCGTTCGAGAAAACCTATGTCTCGTCGCTGAACCTTCAGCATTTCTTCGATGATCCCGCCCCGCAGATGGTGGGGCTCTTCACGCTGACTTATGTACCGAACTACTTTGACATCTTGCCGATGTATCTGGTGGTACTGGCGCTGATGCCGCTCTACATCGCGCTATACCGTATCAGTTTCTGGCTGATGGCTGCTGCATCTGTGGCGATCTGGTGTGTCACCCAGACCGGCGCGCTGGCCCTTCCGGCCGAGCCGTGGTCGGATCGGCAATGGTTTTTCAACCCGTTTGGCTGGCAATTGCTGTTCTTCACCGGATTTGCCTTGATGCGCGGCTGGATTCCCGCTCCACCGGTATCGAAATCTCTGGTCTGGGCGGCTGCCTTGTTCCTGATCCTGTCAGCTCCGTTTGGATCTTGGAAGGTCTTCCTCTGGGTCAATACCGCTGCGCCTGAGTTGGGCGCTGCGATCCGAAAGATCTGGCCACTGACTGACGAATTGCGCGACAAAACCGAGTTTGGCGCGCTGCGATATGTCCATTTTCTGTCATTGGCCTATCTGGGTTGGGCTGCGGCAGGCGAACATGGTCACCGCCTGATTGCGACGGGTCACAGCATGGGCGCGCGCGTCTGGCAGTTCCTGTTGACAGTCATCACCAAAGTCGGTCAGCAATCCCTTGCAGTCTTTGTATTTTCCATGGCGGCAGCACGACTTATCGGCGTTGCCCTTGATCAGACTGGGCGGGATGTTGCCACCGTCTTTGTCGCCAACATGATTGGCTTTGCCATGATCATTGGCGTGGCTTATCTGGCATCTTGGTTCAAGTCTCAACCCTGGAAATTGAAGAGATGAATTTAACCCGTCGCGCATTCCTCGTCTCGACGACAGCCTTGGCCTTTGCCCCATCGGCCTATGCATCCGGGGGCGCAGTCCCCTTCGACCGCGACCACGTGGTCGAATTGGCCCGCGACCTGGCCAACCGCCCTTATGCGGAACGTGAAATGGTTCCTCAGGAATGGCAGAATCTGACTTACGAACAGTATCGCTCGATCCGATTCCGACTGGACCGGGCTTTGTGGTACGAGACCGAAACACCATTCAACGTCGATTTCTTCACACCGGGCCTGTATTTCCCCCGGACCGTCAAGGTGGAAACGGTCGAAAATGGCATGACCACACCGGTCGTTTTCGATCTGGGGATGTTCGAGAAATCTGAAGATGTGCCGCAATTGCCCATCGACGAGACTCTGGGCTTTTCAGGCCTGCGCCTTCGGACCGAGATGCACCGCCCCGGCAAGACGGATGAATTCTGCGTCTGGCAGGGTGCCAGCTATTTCCGCGCTATCGGTCTGGACGAGGTCTACGGTTTGTCAGCACGCGGTCTGGCCTTGAAAACAGGCGAACCGGATGGTGAGGAATTTCCTGAATTCATCCGTTTCTGGCTGGAACGCCCCAAACCCGGCCATCGCAATATGGTCGTCCATGCGTTGATGGACAGTCCCAGCGTGACTGGCGCCTATCGCTTCAATGTCACGGCGGGGGCAGATTGCGTTATCGATGTCGAGGCCACGCTGTTTCCCCGCGAAGACCTGCCTCATGTGGGTATCGCGCCGGGCACCTCGATGTTCCTGTTCGACCAGACCAACCACAGCCGGTTTGACGATTTCCGCCCTGCCGTCCATGACAGCGACGGGCTGTTGATCCGCAATGGCGCGGGCGAGGTGTTGTGGCGTCCGCTGGCCAACCCGACCCGCCTGCAAATATCTTCCTTCGTTGACGAGAACCCACGCGGCTTCGGGCTGATGCAGCGCAAGCGCGAGTTTTCGGACTATGCCGACCTTGAGGCGAATTATCACAAACGCCCGGGCCTGTGGGTCGAGCCTCAGAATGACTGGGGCAAAGGCACCGTTACTTTGGTCGAAATACCGGCAGATCAGGAAATCTACGACAACATCGTCGCCTATTGGCGCCCGGCAGAACCCTATGCAGCAGGCAGTCGGGTTGACCTGTCCTATCGTCTGATCTGGGGTGAGGAGCCTCAGCGCACTCCGATGCCACGGGTGACCAACACTGCCATGGGCGAGAACACCTTCGGTGAAGGGCGTTTGGCTGTCATCGATTTCGATGGCAGCGATTTGTTCGATGATATCGAGGCGATCAGTGTCTTCGTGGATTCCCCTCATGCAGAAACCTCGGACGGTGTTCTGCAACGCAACCCGGATACGGGTGGATTGCGTCTTGCGTTTTCATTCCAGCCAGATGGGCGCGATCATGTCGAGTTGCGCGCGCAACTGCTGAAAGACAAACAGCCTGCCTCTGAGGTGTGGCTTTACCGATGGACCATATGAACCGCGATTTGCATATCATGCCGCCCGAGGCACCTCTGGCGATGCCCACGCAGAATTTCAGCGTTGGGTTCCACGATGCCGATGCCCCGTCGGGCACAGACATGGGCGCGACTGGATTTTGGCGCGCGCTTGCGTTTTCACCGGCGATGGTAGCGACATTGGGCCTGCTGTGGATCATGAGCGACTGGTTCAGCGCCCAGGGGATCAATCTGATCGAGGGCATCCTGTTGGCGCTTATCTCGTTCAACTTCTTCTGGATTTCGTTCACGGTCTGCACCGTTCTGCTGGGTATGGTTTCGCTGTCGAGACAGGATCGTCCGCAGCGCAAACGCACAGCACAGCCCCTGCGCGTTGCCCTTTTGACACCGGTATACAACGAAGTGCCATGGAACGTGCTGGGCAACGCCCGCACCATGCTCGAAGATTTGCAGGCACGCGGTGGGCAGCATCACTATGCCATGTTCATCCTGTCCGACACGCGCGATCCTGAAATCGCGGCACAGGAACAGGCCAGCGTCGAAGCCCTGCGCACCACGCTCGCCCCAGGACTGGAGTTGTATTACCGCCGTCGCGAGCAAAACACCGACCGCAAGGTGGGAAACATCGCCGACTGGGTCAGTCGCTGGGGCGCAGACTGGGACGCGATGCTGGTTCTGGATGCGGACAGCCTGATGACCGGCCGCGCTATACACCGGCTGACCGATGCGCTGGCGCGTGATCCCGGTGCCGGGCTGATTCAGAGCTATCCGCAACTGATCGGCGCGCAATCGGTTTTTGCCCGAATGCAACAATTTGCCAATGGAGTCTATGGCATCGCCTTTGCCGAAGGGTTGGCGCGTTGGTGCGGGCAAGAGGGTAATTATTGGGGCCACAACGCAATTATCCGCACCAAGGCTTTCGCTACCAGTGCCGGACTGCCCAAGATGCGTGCGATCAACGGTCAGGATAAGCTGATCATGAGCCACGATTTCGTCGAGGCTGGATTGCTGCGCCGTGCCGGATGGGCGGTGCGGTTCCTGCCGCGCATTCGGGGATCTTACGAGGAAACGCCCCCCACACTGATCGATCATGCGTTGCGGGATCGGCGTTGGTGCCAGGGCAATCTGCAACACCTGAAACTGTTGGGCTCGACTGGATTCCGGGCCGTCTCGCGTTTTCACATGTTCCACGGTGCCGTTGGCTATTTGATGTCACCTTTGTGGTTTGCGCTGCTTTTGATGTGGGCACTGATCGGTCAGGGCAAAGACGCTTCTGTCCTGCATTACTTCAGCCCCGATAATCCGCTGTTCCCGCAATGGCCGGAAATGTCGGAAACCCGGCACGTTCTGATCATTCTTGTGATGTATGCAATGCTGCTGGCACCCAAGGTGCTGGGAGTTCTGGCTTTGCCGCTAAGCGGTGTACGCTATTCCGAATTCGGAGGCGGCCTCAAGTTCCTGACCTCGTTTCTGGCCGAGGTCATTCTGTCGATCCTGTATGCGCCGATCCTGATGGTGCAACAGATGATCGCCGTTTTCCGGACGGCGCTTGGCATTCAGCGGGGCTGGTCGCCGCAAGCACGCGACGGTGGCAGTTACGGATTACGCACACTGCTTCTGTGTCATGCATTGGAAACAGTCAGTGGCATCGCCTTGAGTGTTGGTATCCTGTCCGGGCTGGTCTCGATCTGGTTGGCTCCGATTGCCATCAGTCTCGCCCTGGCCATCCCGCTATCGGCACTCAGCGGTGTTTCGGCCGGTGCCGCACGCCGGATGGTCGGGATGCGCGAGGATTTCCGCGAACCTGCCATCACCCGGTCGGCCCGCCGTTACCGGGCCGAGCTGAAGCAACTGGTTGAAGGCAAGATCAAGATGGCGCCGGCAGAGTGATCAACTGCCGGGAAGCCCTTCGTACCAATCCACGACCATATCGGCCCAACCGGCTGGAACTGTATGACCCCCCGGGAACAAGGCGAACTCCAGCGCGCTGCCTTTGGCACAGGTGGTCCAGCGGCGGCGCATGAAATTCTCCGTTGTGCTAAAGCCGGCCGGTTTGTGATCGACGCAGCCATTTGCCTCGCGCCAGATTTCGAGCCCGGCATAGATATCGCCCTGCTGAAACCGGCCACCGCCCAGTACGCGCCCCTCAAGCGGAACTACGTTGTCCGTCCAGCCATGGGTATGCAGCATCCGGATTGGACCCTTGCAGGTTTCTGGGTGTGGCCGCCAGAATCCTCCGGACACCGGAACATATGCTGAAAATGTCTCGGGCGCCTTGCAGGCGAGATAGTTGACCATAAAGCCACCAGCCGAAAACCCGCCCAGCATGACCCGGTCCACATTGATTCCGAACCGGTTTTCCGCGTCCTGAACCACTTCGGACAGAAAGGCGGTTTCATCCCGTTCGCCAAATCCAGGGATAAAATTCCAGCTTTTTCTGCCGCCCCGGTTGGGCCTTTCCGAACCTTCAGGCGCCATCACTGCATAACCGCGCGCCAACAGAGGTTCGACCATCCCGCGATTTCGCATCGTTCCCGATCCACTGCCGCCATATCCGTGCAGAAACACCACCAATGGCGGGTTTTCCGCATCGGGCAGTTCGATATGGTACGCGCCCAAGGAGGTTTCGCAAATATCCCCCTGATCAGCGCAACCCGCCAGGGCCAACTGCGCGGTGAAGGCAAATACTGCTGCCAAGCCGATTTCCCTGATCATCCCGCATCCTCATTGTATTTGCGAACCGGTAAACCGGCTCTTACCCATCCCGGCCCGGCCGCCGAGCCCAACATACCCTCGGGTACGTCGATGATATTTGTGAATCCGGCTTCAATCAAACGATTGCTGAGGCGCGCGGACCGCACCCCTCGGGCGCAAATCAGCGCCACGGGCGCAGCCTGATCACCGCCGGTCATTTGTGTCAGAACGTCGACGAAATCCTCGCGGCGCAAGTCCAGCGGTACCGCGCCCTCGCCAATTCCCGAGGCGCGCCACTCGCGCGGTGTGCGGATATCAACCAGCAGAACGCGCCCGTCCACTGCCTGCTCATGAGCGTCGGCCACACTGATCCGGCCACCGCTGTGATCTTCGGGGATCAGCCTGTATTGCCTAATCGCAAACCCGGCAGCAATCGCGGCACCGACGCCAATCACTACCCACCGTCGGGATCGGTTCATTTTTTCGGCCACACCTCAGCCTCCTGTTCGCTGGTGCTGTTTCTATCACAACCAAACAGCAGGTTGCGCGGTGAAAGACAGCTCGCAGATCAAGATCGCGTCATTAATGCGCTGCGCCGCCAATACCTTGGTGATCCATTTCAGCTCGTTAAAAAGTTGCCATCTCTGGACAGTCGGCAAAATATCCTTACAAAATTGACCTCACCCTGACCGCCCAGACCGGAGTATCGCACTTGTCCCTATTCCTTATCGCGGCCCTTCCCTTCCTTGGTGCTGTATTTCCCGCACTGCTGATCCGCGCGGGCCGAAACGCTGCCGCATCCGCAGCCGGGTTGACCACATTTCTGGCCCTGATGGGGCTGCTGATCCACATCCCTTCGGTCATGCGCGGAGACGTCGTGACTGCCCGGTTTGACTGGATACCGAGGTTGGGCCTGAACGCGAATTTCATGCTGGACGGGCTGGGATTTCTTTTCGCCTTGCTGATCCTCGGCATTGGATTGCTCATCATTCTCTACGCACGGTTTTACCTGTCGCGCGAAGACCCGATGGGGCAGTTCTATACCTACCTGCTGCTATTTCAGGGGGCGATGGTTGGTATTGTCCTGTCCGACAATATCCTACTTTTGATTGTTTTCTGGGAACTTACATCGCTCAGCTCATTCCTGCTAATCGGCTATTGGAAACATCTGCCCGATGGCCGACAGGGCGCGCGCATGGCTTTGGCCGTCACCGGCTCGGGTGGGTTGGCGATGATCGCCGGGATGCTGATCCTCGGCAATATCGTTGGGTCCTATGACCTGAGTGTCATTTTGCAGAGCAAGGAACTGATTCAGGCGTCCCCCTACTACCTGCCGGCGTTGATCCTGATCCTGTTGGGCGCTTTCACCAAGTCGGCACAGTTCCCGTTTCACTTCTGGCTGCCGCATGCGATGGCCGCACCGACACCGGTTTCCGCCTATTTGCACTCGGCCACCATGGTGAAAGCCGGTCTGTTCCTGATGGCGCGGATGTGGCCGGTTCTGGCAGGAACAGATGCCTGGTTCTACATCGTGGCCACGACTGGTCTGATCACCATGCTGCTGGGTGCGGTCATCGCGCTGTTCAAGGATGATCTAAAGGCGCTGCTGGCCTTTTCGACCGTATCCCATCTGGGCCTGATCACCATGCTGCTGGGCTTTGGCACCAAAATTGCCGCCGTGGCCGCCATTTTCCACATCATCAACCATGCGACCTTCAAGGCTGCCCTGTTCATGACCGCCGGGATCGTGGATCACGAGACCGGTACGCGGAACCTGAAACGGTTGGGCGGTCTGCGCCACCTGATGCCGATCACCTTTACCATCGGCACCATCGCGGCCCTGTCCATGGCGGGTCTGCCGCCGCTGAACGGCTTTTTGTCGAAAGAGATGATGCTGGAAGAGACCGTCCATACCACCTGGTTGCATTCACATTATCTGGTTCCGGGACTGGCACTTTTGGCAGCGCTGTTTTCGGCCGCTTATTCTTTCCGATTCGTCAGCCATGTTTTCCTTGGACCCCAGCGAGACGATTATCCCGCCCATCCGCATGACCCGCCTGTCGGGCTGTGGCTGGCACCCGCATTGCTGGTGGTGCTGGTCGTCCTGATCGGTCTGAATTCCGCAGTAATCGTTGGCCCCCTGATCGCCGTGGTTTCCAGCGCGGTAATTGGCGGAGAGAAGCTGCCGTATTACTCGCTCAAACTGTGGCATGGCTTCACGCCTGCACTTTACATGTCGGTTGTTGCGACGTTGGGCGGCCTGTTCCTGCTGGCAATGCACAAACGCGGCGAGCAGGTCTGGAATGCCCTGCCCCGACCCGAGGCCAAGGTGATCTTTGAGGCAATCATCGACGCGCTGACCAGGTTAAGCCGCTGGATAACCGATGAAATGCATAACGGTGTTCTCAGCCGCTATGCGGTCATCTTCGTCGCCTTCACTGTAGGCCTTGGTTATTACGCCTATTCGACAGGCACCATCGGTGTGGAAACACGCGTTCCGCTGCCAGCGCAGATCATTCCGATCATCGGCTGGATCTGTTTGGTGGGCGCGACGCTTGGTATCATGTGGTTCCACCGGAACCGCCTGTTGTCGCTGGTTTTGATCGGTGTCGTGGGCCTGATCGTTTCCATCGCGTTCAACTATCTTTCAGCTCCTGACCTTGCCTTGACGCAAATCTCGGTCGAGGTGGTAACGATGATCTTGTTGCTGCTGTCGCTGAACTTCCTGCCGACCGAGACGCCGTGGGACAGCAGCGCGGCGCGGCGATGGCGGGATGCCGCGATTTCCGTCGTTGCCGGTCTTGGCACCGGCGCGCTGGTCTACGCGATGATGATGCGCGATTTTGCATTTCCAACGATTTCAGAATTCCATCTGGCCAATTCCTATAAGGGTGGTGGCGGCACCAATGTTGTCAACGTGATCCTGGTCGACTTCCGGGGTTTTGATACGTTTGGCGAGATCATCGTGCTGGGCATTGCCGCGCTGATTATCTTTGCGCTGACGGAATCCGTGCTAAGCACCAATGTCCGCAGTTACCTGCTGAATCGCAAACCGCATTGGCCTCAATCCGGTGATTCACATCCGCTGATGATGGTTGTGGCGACCCGCGTGATGATGCCAATTGCGCTGATGGTCGGGGCTTATATTTTCTTCCGTGGGCACAACCAGCCAGGCGGCGGTTTTATCGCCGGGCTGATCGTCGCCATCGCCTATCTGATGCAATACATGGCCAGCGGCTATACCTGGGCGATTGAGCGGCAGCGGTTTTATTACCATGGCACCATTGGCTGGGGCGTCCTGATCGCCGCAGCCACGGGTCTGGGGGCCTGGTTTAAT